>JALYOR010000193.1 GCA_030856765.1 Verrucomicrobiota bacterium
GCCGGCAACCATGCCTCGATTGGTCGTGCGACTGATGTCTATGGTCTCGGCGCTGTGCTCTACCAACTGCTCACCGGCCATCCCCCGTTTGCCGGTGGCACAACCTATGAGACGATCAGGTTACTGCTCGAAACCGAGCCCCGACCGCCGCGGCTCTGGAATCGCAAGATCGATCGCGATCTTTCCACCATCTGTCTGAAGTCCCTCGCAAAAGAGCCGGCCCGACGCTATCCCTCCGCGCTCGCGCTGGCGGAGGACCTCGAGCGCTGGTTGAAGCACGAACCGATTGCGGCGCGACCCACCGGGGCTCTGACTCGGGGGGGGAAATGGGTGCGACGCAATCCGACCGGCGCGCTCCTGGCGGCGGCATTGGTTGCGCTGGCCGCGATCGTGGGATGGAACGTCAAGGAACTCCTTCGATCTCCGGTCACGACCGGCATCGCGGTATTGCCCTTCGAAAATCTGAGCGCGGAGAAGGAAAATGGAGCCCTCGTCGACGGTCTGCAGGACGACCTCCTGACCAGGCTGGCAAAGATCGGTCAGCTCAAGGTGATCAGCCGCACGAGCGTGATGGAATATCGCGGTAAGCAAAATGTCCGCCAGATTGGGGAGGCGCTCCGCATTTCCCACGTGCTGGAAGGGAGCGCGCGGCGCAACGGCAACCGGATTCATCTCAACGCCCAGTTGATCGATACCCGCAGCGACACCCACGTCTGGGCCGAGCAATACGATTGCGATCTGCAGGAGCTGTTCGCTCTCCAAAGCGAGATTGCGCAAAAGGTGGCCGCGCAGCTTCACGCCACCCTCTCTTCTTCTGAGCAACTCGCGATTCAGCGCAACCCGACCGCTGACCTGGTAGCTTTCGAGCTTTATTCGCGCGCTAATGAGTTTATTTCCGGCAAGAACTATTCCTTGGCGAACTATGATGAGGCGATTGGTCTGCTGAACCAGGCCGTGGCGCGCGATCCATTGTTCCTCGAAGCCTACTGCCTGCTGGCCTATGCGCACGACACGATTTACTTCAATGACGTCGACCACACCCCGGCCCGGCTAAAGCTGGCCAGAGCCGCGATCCAGGCTGCCTTTCGCATTCGTCCAAACGCCGGCGAAGCGCACCTCGCCCAGGCGCTGCACTTGTATCGGGGCTATCGCGACTACGACGGCGCGCTGGCCGAACTGGAAGTGGCACGACAAACTCTGCCTAACAATGCCCGCATCTTTCGCTTAATGGGTTCCATCCAAAGACACGACGGGCAGTGGGAAGAGATGAGGCGAAATCTGGAGCACGCCGCCGCGCTTGACCCGCGCGATGCTGAAACGCTGGGGGCAATCTCCTATCTTCATCAACAATTTGGGCGGACCGCCGAAGCGAGAGGATGGCTAACCCGCGCCGCAGCCGTGGCGGAACCGGATAATCTTTTCATGAAACTGGCTTTCCCAATCTGGGAACTGGAGGTGAACGCTGACCCGCGGCCTTTGCACGAGGCAATCGCTTCGATTCGCGCGACCAATCCCGCAGCGCTAAAATCCATCGTCGCCGTGAGGTGGCTGCAATGCGCGCTGGTCGAACGCGACGCGGCTGCGGTCAAAGAAGCCTTAAGCGCGCTGCGTGATGATGAAATTTGGATCGGCGGCCAGGTCCAGTTCAATCGCCCGTTTGTCGAGGGCCTGATCGCGCTGATGTCCAACGATCAGCGCGCGGCCGGCCCGGCTTTTGTCGCCGCACGCGCGCAACAAGAAAAAGTCGTTCGGGCTCAGCCCGAGTTCGGTCCCCCGTGGGTCGTGCTTGGCCTGATCGATGCCGCCCTGGGCCGAAAAGAGGAAGCGCTACGCGAGGGCCGGCGCGCGCTCGAGCTTCTCCCGGTGGAGAAGGATGCAATGGTCGGCAGTTTCCTGAATATTCATTTCGCCGCCATTGCCGCCTGGGTCGGTGAGAAAGATTTGGCCTGCCAACAATTGATGGTCGCCATCGCTCCACCCCGATTCCTCAGCTATGGCGGATTGAAACTGTCACCGTTATGGGATCCGCTCCGGGGCGAGCCTTGCTTCGAAAAGATCGTCGCCTCACTCGCGCCGGCCGAACGGCCGTGAACGGGGTGGAGCAAACCCGTTTCGGGTAGGATGGGCGTCTCGCCCGCCGGTTTGAAAGCCCGGCCTCGGGCTGCCGACATCCGTTACGGCCGCATCTTGCCCGAAACGGACTTTCGGAAGTTCGTGAAAGCGGGACGCTTCACCGGCGGGGGGGCCGCCCACCCTACCTGAAAGGGCGCGATGGGACCTTGCCGAGCACGTCTGCCACGTAACTGGATCCCGCGCGCCAAACGCAACCCGTGTCGCCGCTACAGAATCCGCGGCGTGTCTCGATCTTTTCCCGTAACGCCGGTCGCGTTTCTGCGCAGTAATCACTGAAGAGGCGAATCCATCGCCAAACAAAACCACCAACAAGAAAGATAAAAAGGAAATAAAACTATGAATAAATCAAACATTCTGAGGCTTGGCCTTGCGCTCGCGGGAACGACGCTCGTGCTCGCGGCTCCGGCAAAGGCCGCAACAACGCAGCCCTTCCACGCGACGTTCGTGGAAGTTGGGGGGGGAACCGAGACCGGCTCGTGCGGAAGCGCCACGATCAGCCGCCTCGGCCACGTCGCCTACCAATGCGTTGTCTTCAACGGGTGCGGGGACAACTGCGGGCTCCGCACAATCACGTTCGACGACGGCACGCTCGTGATTCAGGAGAGTATTGTTGGCGTGATTCAGCACGGGAAATCGGCGGGGATGCTTGAGATCGCGCTCACGATCGACGGCGCCTCCAGCACCGGAAGGTATGCAGGCGCGACCGGCAGTGGGACCGGGGTGGTAATTCTCGCCCCGTACGGCGTCGTCGTCGCTTCGGGAACAATCACACTGCTCTAATCATCATCAACACAGAAAGAAATCACAACCATGAATACAAAACTAACGAAAACAACAACGAGCTTCTTGCTCTGGGCGCGTGCATTGGTCAGTCTTGTCGCTGTCGCGTTAGCCTTGGCTATGTCCGGCGCTGCTTTGGCTGACGGCGAGTCGCAAGTATGCGGCCCGCAGACGCTACACGGCTCCTACGCGTTCTCCGCCCACGGATTCAACATCGTGGATGGTGCGGCCCAACCAATCGCCATCGTTGAAAAGATTCAGTTCAACGGAGACGGTACGGCCTCCGTTCCATTCGCGACACTTAGCATCAACGGCTTCATTGTTAAAGTGCCGCCCGGCGGGCTTGGGACCTACAACCTTAAACCAGACTGCACCGGCACCCTCACGTTTGATGGCCCAGTTAACCTGGACATCGTCGTCCGGCCCAACGGGAAAGAGTTTTGGATGATCCAAACCGATCCAAACACTGTCCTGGAGGCCAGGGTAGAACGGGTGGGACGCTAAGTTAGCGAAACTCTCGGCCATCACTGCGAGGGTGCTCTGCTTGCACCCTCTGCAGAATGGCAACCAGATTGCCCGCCTCTGCGGGTCGGAGGCCGCGACGCGGATCGTCGACTGCTAAAATCGGGCCGGCGCGAGTTCAGCGGACTATTTTTGCTGAACTCGCTTGCCCGTGGAAGCGACGCCGCGCTTCCCTCCAGAAGGCTTCCTTTTCGAACCCCTCGCCCCCCGGCAGCGCCCAACTGTTAGCCAGGGGGTTGCGGCCGTCGCCGGTATGTCAAAGACGAAACGCGGTCGAGTCAGGACGAATAATGCGCTGGCAAATCTTCGTGCTCTTCGTGAGCTTCGCGCTAAATTCCGCCGCGCATGCACAACGAAGAGAGCAACGAAAAGAGCGCCGCCGAGGATATCGCCGCTGCCGGCCTGCAGCCGGCGCACAAAGGTACGAGCCGCACTGGCACTTCGCCGATGACGGAGCTGGAGCGGATTCGCCATTCGTGCGCGCACGTCCTCGCGACCGCGATCCTGCGGCTTTGGCCGGAGGCGCAATTCGCGGCCGGCCCGCCGGTCGAGAACGGCTTTTATTACGATGTCGAACTACCCCACCGGATCTCTCCGGAGGACTTCGCGAAGATCGAGGCGGAGATGAAAAAAGAGATCAAGGCGAACCACCGCTTCGAGCGGGTGGAGGTTTCGCGCGCGGAAGCGCTCGCTCTTGCCCATGCCGGCGAGCTGGCCGCGCTCGGCCCGCGGCCCGAGGCGAGCAAGTTCAAGCTCGATATCATCGAAAACATTCCGGAAGACGAGAAGATCACCCTTTATCGCAACGGCGAGTTCACGGATCTCTGCGCCGGCCCGCACGTCATGCGCACCGGCAACATCGGAGCCTTTCGCCTCACGAACATAGCCAGCGCCTACTATAAAGGCGACGAGAAAAACCCGCAGCTCCAGCGCATCTACGGCACCGCCTTCAAGAACCGCACCGAGATGGACGCCTA
>JALYOR010000210.1 GCA_030856765.1 Verrucomicrobiota bacterium
GATCTCCTTCTCGCGTGAGCGTTCCGCGATGCGTTCCGGATCGGTCTCGCTCCGCCGAGGCAAATATTCGAGCGCGGTCAGGATGCTTTGCAGCTCGGCATAAAAATCCTCCTCTTTGTGCTCGTCTAACTGCTCCAGCGCAATCTCGAGGACGTGCCGATAGGTGCCGGGCGCGAGGGGAAATTCGTGCTCGAAGTAGCGGAGGAAGAAGCGGCCTCCATCAAAATGCACCCGCAATTCGCCTCGTTCGAGGACGCGTCCGTATTGATCGCCCAAAATGGGAATGAGCACCTTGTCGCGCAGGTCCGACTTGAGCGGCCGCCAATCGATATCGAAATAGGGCGCGTAGGCGGAGCTGGGACCGTTCTCGAGCACGTCGGCCCACCAAAGATTTTGCGGCTCGCCGATCCCCATGTGATTCGGGACGAAATCGAGCACTTGGCCCATGCCATACGCCTGCATTTCGCCAACCCAGGCGTCGTATTCGGCCCGGGAGCCGACCACTTCATTCAGCTTATTGTGATCGGTAATGTCGTAACCGTGCAGGCTCTCCGCGCGGGCCTGGAAATAAGGCGACGCATAGCAATCGCTGATCCCGAGGGCGTGCAGGTAAGGCACAAGCGCACGAGCCTGCGCGAAGGTGAAATGCCGGTTGAACTGAAGGCGGTAGGTGGAGTTGGGAATGCGAAGGTGCGGCTGGTTCACGGGAGGACAAACGTTAGACAGGATTTACCGGATGAACAGGATTGGGGAAATCTGCTAGTCCTGCCTACATCTTCTCCGGTACCTTGATCCCGAGAAGATCAAGGCCACAACGCAAGGTGCGCGCGGTCAGTTCGCAGAGGGCCAGACGGGTGGCGCGGGCGGACTCCGCGGCTTTCAAGACCGGGCAGGCTTCGTAGAAAGCATGAAAGGCGTTGGCTAGTTCGAAGAGGTAGTTCGCGAGGATGTTGGGGCGAAAATCGTTCAGCACCTGCGGCACGGTCTCCGCAAACTGGGCGAGGCGCCTGGCCAGGATTAACTCGGCCGGTTCCGTCAGGGTCAATTCGTCAGGCAACATAAACTCCTCGCCTGCTTTGCGGAAGATCGAGCGAATGCGCACATAGGCATTCTGCAGATAGGGCGCGGTGTTGCCTTGGAAAGATAACATCCGGTCCCACGAGAAAACGTAGTCGCTCATCCGATACTGCGAGAGGTCGGCATACTTGACTGCGCCGATCCCGATCGTCCTGGCGATCTTGTCTTTCTCGGTCTGAGGAAGGTCCGGATTCTTCTCCGCGACGAGTTTTTGCGCGCGAACGATCGCTTCCTCGAGCACATCGCGCAACGGCACATTGTCGCCGGAACGCGTCTTCATTAGCTTGCGGTCATCGCCCAGGATGCTGCCGTGGGTGATGTGCCGAAAATCCACCTCGAAACCTTCGCGCCGCGCGATCTCGAAAATCTGTTTGAAATGGAGTTGCTGAGGCGCACCGGTCACGATCCAGATCGCGTCAGCGCCGAGATCGTGCACGCGGTAATCGATCGTCGCGATATCCGTCGTGGCGTAGTTAAAACCGCCGTCGCTTTTCTGAATAATGCACGGCCGCTCCGCCAGCTCGGGAATGTCGCGGAAAAAGACGCAGACCGCGCCTTCGCTCATTTCGGCGAGGCCGGATTTTTTCAGCCGCTCGACTACTCCCGGGAGACGATCGTTGTAGAAACTCTCGCCCCGCTGGATGTCGTAGTGAATATCGAGAATATCGTAGGCCTCCTCGAATTCCCGCATCGAAAGCGCGACGCACTCATTCCAAATGCGCAGGTTTTCCTCATCGCCGGCCTGCAACTTGACCAGTTCGTTGCGGCAGGCGTCGCGGACGGCCGGATCACTTTTCGCGAGGTCGTTTGCGGTTTTGTAGATGCGGACGAGCTCGGCGATCGGATCCCGCCCCAAGGCGTCGCGGTCGAGGAGATGTTTCCAGCCGTAGATGACCATCCCGAACTGCGTTCCCCAGTCGCCGATGTGATTGTCACGGATGACGTCATGACCGAGAAATTTGGCAATCCGCGCCAGCGCGTCACCCAGGACGTTGCTGCGAATATGACCGACGTGCATCGGCTTGGCGACGTTGGGCGAACCAAAGTCGATTACGATGCGATGCGGGGTTTCGGCCAAGGGCAGGCCGAGGCGCTCGTTCTGCAAAAGCTGTGCCGTGTGGGTCGCGAGCGCCGCGGGTTTGAGCGAGAAGTTGATGAAACCCGCCCCGGCAATGGTGGGCGGTTCCGACCATTCCGCGACCTCGAGGTGTTCGATGATTTTCTGGGCAAGAGCGCGCGGGTTCTCACCGCACTGCTTAGCGAGGATGAGCGCGGCGTTTGTCTGATAATCGCCGAAACGGGCATCAGTCGCGGGGACGACTTCAGCCGAGGCCGACAGCCCGGCCGCAGCCAGCGCACGGGAAAGTGCGCGGGTCAGAAGCGACTGAAAGGTTTGCATAAGCGAGCTCGAAGAATAGTCAGCGTTTGAGCCGTGTCATGCCGGGCCTGCGCGCGGTCGCGGTCCGCTGCTTTGTCATCCCGAGTCGCCGGAGGACGGCGAGGGACCTCCCTCCTGCAATAGACGCCTCCGCATCATCCGCAGACGCAGATTGCAACTGCGAGGTCCCTCTCCGCGCTACGCCGGATCGGGATGACAAGAGCAGCGCGACAAGGCGAGGACGGCGCTATTTCTGCGCGCTCCTCAAACGACCTGCAATCGCACTGGGCACGCTCCCCGAAGAGCCTGCAATCGCACGCTTTATCATCCCGAGTCGCCGGAGGACGGCGAGGGATCTCCCTCCTGCAATAGAGACGCCTCCGCATCATTCGCAGACAGAGATTGCAACTGCGAGGTTTGAAAGCCCGGCCTCGCCCGCTGCGCGGCCTGCGTTACGGCTCTCCGCGCTGCGCCAATCGGGAAGACAAGAGCAGCGACGCTGCGGCGGGCGCTACTTCTGCGCGCGTTCTTGGAAGACCGCCAGGATCTCTTCTTTTGTGCCGGCAGCAGCGAGGCTCTCGCGCACAGAACGGTCGTTCAAGAACTTGGCAATCGAAGCCAGGGTCCGGAGGTGCGTTTGAAATTGATCTTTCGGGACCACGAAAAGGACGACGAATTTGACCGGGGCATTATCGAGCGAATCGAATTCGATCCCCTGGCTGGAGCGGCCAAAAGCCGCCACCACTTCGCTGACCGAATCTGACGAAGCATGCGGGATGGCGATGCCGAAACCGATGCCGGTGCTCATTGTTTCCTCGCGCTGTTTGAGCGCAGCCAGGATTCCGTCGCGGCTGGCGGCGTCGATTTTTTCGAGACTCACAAGCAGATCAATGAGTTCGACAATCGCCGGCCACCGCTCGGTCGCCTCCATTTCGGGAATGATCTGTTCGGAAGTTAAAAGGCTGGCCAAAGACATGCGGTTTTCCCGAGTGGAGCGAAAGCTTAGCGGCAGAGGTTGGGATAACAAGCCGAATGGTGACACGATTGCGGCGCGTTTCTTTCGGCAGAGCTCGCTTTTAACTCACGGGTCCGTCCCGTTGGAACAGAGCCGGTCAAGCTCCTCGTTGAGACCTCTTTTCACCCTCCGCGCCCCTCCGCCTCCGGCATCTGGCCGGCGATTAATCGCGTCGGAAAAAAGAGCTGGCGCTGCAAGGCGGCTTCACTCAGGGAGGGAGACACATGCGATGAAACCCGCTTGGTCCAATCGCCTTGAGTCGATGACCGCGCTGCTCTGGTGGGTCAACGAACATCGTATCAAGAACCTCCGATCAGAAAAATCGGGAGCAAGACATCCGGACCAACGAATGCCGCTCAAAATTCTCCCGGTTCGAGGGAACTGACTTTCCCCTTGCTTACCGAGATGAGTGGAGGTAATGACATATCGGTTACCGATATGTCATGAGCAAGCCTTCCGATCTTTTACAAGGAACACTCGATTTTTTGCTGCTGAAGATCATTGCCGTGGAGCCGCTG
The DNA here is from genome assembly GCA_030856765.1 of Verrucomicrobiota bacterium. Taxonomy (GTDB): domain Bacteria; phylum Verrucomicrobiota; class Verrucomicrobiia; order Chthoniobacterales; family UBA10450; genus Palsa-1392. The sequence continues at coordinate 3,989 of JALYOR010000210.1, forward strand.
CATGGCTTCGCCATCAGCCGGCGTTTGCAGCACGTCTCCAGCGGCGCGTTACACGTGAGCGACGGGTCGCTCTATCCCGCCCTGCACAAACTCGAGCAGAAGGGCTGGATCACCGCGCAATGGAGGGCCACGCCTAACAAGCGCCAGGCCAAGTTTTATTCGCTCACCCGCCTGGGTCGCAACCATCTCGGACGGGAAACGGAGAATTGGACGCGGTTGTCCAGCGCGGTCGGCGCCGTCATGAACTTAAGGGAAGCCTAACGAAGGGCAGGCCGCCAAACGTGAGTGCATCAGATTGGTTCTGCGCGATCCCGCTCCGGCTGCGTTTATTGTTTCGCCCACGGCCAGGTCGAAGCGGAACTGGACGACGAACTTCGCCCTCACCTTGAATGGCGGATCGAAGACGGATCGCCCGCGGCTTGAGCGAGGAAGCTCGCTGCCAGGCGCTGCTGGAGTTGGGCGAAATCGAGCAGCTCAAGGAGGAATGCCGCGACACGCGCCTCCGGACACCTCGCTCTTGTCCTCTACCTGCTCACCGCGCGCGTTCACAGAGGCCGTCCGCGGCCGCGTGACGAAGGGTTGTGTTTTTGCGCTGAGACAGCGTACGGTACAACCGTGGCCGCTCCTCCCGATTTGTCATCCCGATCCGGCCAAGCGCGGCGTCAATCGCTGGGAAAGTTACGTTTCCGCGACAGGTAAGATTTGGCTTTACACCCCCACACCGTTTGCCCCACCATCGCCGACGATGAAGACCCACTTCTCTGCCCGCTTCACACACACACTGCTACTCGCAGTGTGTCTTTCGTCGGTCGCGCTGATTCTTTCTAGCGCGGTTTGTCCCGCTCAATGCCCGCCTAATACGAAAGCGGAGACCACCATTCCGGAAGAGACGCTGGGTTCTGCCTATCAACCACCTCTACCGGACGGACCCGGAACCTTGCATCGCAGGCGCTTCCTGCCACACCTGGGAGAGGCGCCCTATCCCACGGCGCTGATGCTTCCGCCCGACGTTTTCACGGCGGAATACGGCACCCGCGGGGTTCCGAGCGAGCTTTGGGCCACGGAGGACCTGAGGAACGCGGGATTCATGGTCTTTCAGGTCGATCATCGGCTTGCACCTCCAAACAAACTCCCAGATCAGATGACGGAGGGCCACGCTCCCGCTCAAACCGATGATCTCAAACGCCAGATTCTCGCCGCGCTCGCCGACCCGCAGTGCAACGGCAGCATCTATCTTATCGGCGGCTCCGCCGGCGGCACCCTCGCCCTTTGGGTGGCGCTTGACCCGGTGGCCGGTTCCGTGGCCGGCTGGAATGAGAGCGTGAGAGCGCATATCAAAGCCGTCCTCAGCCTTTCCGGGCCGACTAATTTTTGCAATTTGAACAATCCCGGGCATATCCCGCAGAACGCAATCAACAGATTTCGAGATATCTTGAATAATTAACGTTGACCTCCCAGATGGGACTACTTGTGAGGGTGATCCGGAAGAGAAGTTGAATCACGCTTCCCCCTACTGGTTGGTAACCCATGGCGCGACCAGCAACCCACCGCCGATCAGGTTGTATGCTACTAATGGCGACAGCGTGCCTTACGAGCAGGAGGATACCATGTTCCAAGCGCTGCAGACGCAATTTCCCGCGCTGGATGTTTTTAAGTACAGAATGAGCTACGCGTACGGGACTCAAAACAGCCATGCATATTCCTACTGGCACTCGCTAAACAACGATCCATTCGGAGGAAATGAGTGCGTTAGCCAACAGGTGGTCAACTTCCTACAAGCTCATCCATGATTACCTCATTCAACAGACTCGGGTTCTTTGTGGCCGCAGCGCTGCTCCTAGTGGCCGCGCAACGGCCCTCCGTCGCCGGCAGCGCCACGTGGAACAGCAACCCGCCGAGCGGAGATTGGAACACGGCCGCCAATTGGTTGCCGCAAACGGTGCCGAACTCGGAGACAGACATAGCAACCTTCGGCGCATCAAACGTGTCGAATCTCACTATAGCGAATGCAAGTGTCAGTCTCAACAGCGCGATTTTTAACAGCGACGCGCCGCCATATGTACTGACAATCCAGATATACAACTTACTTTTCTATGGTGCAGGAGTCGTGAATAGCTCAGGCTCGGTACAGTCAATTGTGGCTCCCACTGTTGATAACAACAATGCGGCTGTCTTTTTCTTCAACCGCGCCAGTGCCGGCAATATGACCAACTACAGTAGCGTGGGTGGATTTTTTAGTTTCAATGACACCTCCTCCGCCAGCTCCGCCACGTTTGATCTCTCATCCGGGTCTCTTCAGGGCACTATGCTTTTCTGGGACTCGAGCACGGCCGGTAATTCGACGATCAATGCCAGCGCGCTTTCCGTCGTCACCTTCTTCGACACCTCAACTGGCGGCAACGCGACCCTGAACCTCAGCAGTGCGGCCTTCGCGTCTTTTCCAGGCAACTTTAACGCGGAGCACATGATCGGCACCTGTAGCGGCGGCACCCAGACGTATAACTCTCAAATTGATTTCGAAGGTTTTACCAGTGCGGGTGAAGGCACCTTCACCACCAATGGCGGGAGCACACCCGGCGAGCAAGGCGCCTTCATTCTCTTCGACAACACGGCCACGGCCGACCATGCGACCTTTGTCATCAACGGCGCGAAGGGCGCCGGGCTGACCACGACGGAGCTTTTCTTCACCGACAAAACCACCGCCGCGGCCGCCAACATCACGGCCAATGGCGGAGTGGGCGGTTCCGACGGGGGAGTGATCTTCTTCATGAAAAAAGCCAGCGGCGGCACCAGCAGCATCACGCTGAACGGCAATGCCGAGCTGGACATTAGCACGCATGATCAGCCCGGTGTGACGATCGGCTCCTTAAGTGGCACAGGCTCGGTCTTCCTCGGGGCCAACACGCTGACCATCGGAAGTAACAACCTGAGCACGAGCTTCTCTGGCGTGATCCAAGACACCGGCGGAGTGACCAAGAGCGGCAGCGGCACCTTGACCCTGACCGGAGCAAACACCTACGCCGGAGTGACGACTGTGAGTGGCGGGGTCTTGAACGCGGGCAACAAGAACGGCTCGGCCACCGGCGCGGGCGCGGTGAATGTGAACGCCGGAACATTGGGAGGCAGAGGGATCATTGCTGGCCCGACTATGATGGGGACGGGGAGCGGCGCGGGAGCGTTCCTCGCGCCGGCGGTGGGGAGCACCAAGCAAACCACCCTGACCCTGCAAAGCGCCCTGACCTTGAACGCCGACGCGACCTACAGCTACACGTTTAAAGCGAAGCAGAACAAGTCGCGGACCGATCTGGTAAAAGCCAACGGCATTACCATCAACGGCGCGGTCATAGACTTGGTCGGCCAGACCCAGGGCAGCCTGAACCGCGGACTCACCCTGACGTTGC
>JALYOR010000250.1 GCA_030856765.1 Verrucomicrobiota bacterium
CCTAGACACTGGGCAAGCGGAAGCTTGCCCCTCCGGAGGGTCATGCTTCCGCATGACCAGTTTGACCAACCCGTTCCGCCCAAGATGAAACTCTATCTCGTAGCGGGAGAAGCGAGCGGCGACAACCACGGCGCCGCGCTGATGGACGCGCTCCGCCGGCATCAACCCGACCTTGAGTGGTTAGGCCGAGGCGGCCCACGCATGAAGGCACTCGCGGGAGATCACTTTATTGACTGGAGCGACGAAGCCGGGGTGGTCGGTCTTTGGGAAGTAGTGAAAAACTACGGTTATTTCCGCCGGGAATTCGCCAAGACTTTGGATGAAATCGCACGAGCGCAACCGGACGCGGTCGTTCTGATCGATTACCCGGGTTTCAATCTCCGGCTGGCGCGTGCGCTGCGCGAAAAATCGTTAGGCGGCAAGATCATCTATTACATCAGCCCGCAAGTCTGGGCTTGGAATCGCGGACGTATTCCCCAGATGGCGCGCTGGCTCGATCTTATGCTCTGCATCTTCCCTTTCGAAGCGGAGCTCTATCAAAAGTCGGGATTGCGGACGGTCTTCGTCGGTCACCCGATGATCGATAATCTGGAATCGAAACGCCTTGATGAAGCGCGTGATCCACAACTGATCGGTCTCTTCCCGGGCAGCCGGGTGCGCGAAGTGCGCAAGCTGCTGCCGATTTTGATTGAGGTCATGCGGACGCTGCACGTCCAGCAACCGGAATTGCATTTTGAGATTGCCGCCGCTTCGGAAAGGCTGGCGGAAATGATCGGGTTTGAGCTGGAGGCTGTGGGCGAATCGTTAGGCAAAGTCGAAGTCGTGACCGGCCAGGCTGCGACCACCATGCAGCGCAGCGCGGTCGGCGTGGTGGCCTCCGGCACCGCGACGCTGGAGGCCGCGTTTTTTCGGCTGCCTTTCGTGCTCATCTACAAGGTGGCGACTCTGACCTATGTGGCGGGCAAGATGTTGATCCGAGTCCCGCACCTCGGCATGCCGAACGTCCTGGCGGGCCGCGAGATTGTGCCGGAATTTATCCAGGAGAAAGCCGAGCCGGCCGCGATCACGAAGGAGGTTTTGCAATTGCTGAATAACGCCGCCCGGCGCGACCAAATGCTGGCTGATTTCGACGACGTCATCGCAAAGCTCGGGCCGGGCGGAGCTGACGAAACCGCCGCCGGCGCCATTCTGGAGGCGCTCGCGCCTGCTCACGCCTAACGAATATGAACTCTGTCGACGAACGAATCGCCCAACTGCATCGGGACCGGATCGTGGATCTTCATTTTGATCTTCCGCTTGGCCTCTACCTCAAACGCGACCGGCGCAAGATCATCGCGAGTGATTTTCTGCCGGAATTCCGAGCGGGCGATGTCGGGCTGCTTGGCGTCGCGATTTATGTTGAGGATAAGGACGTGCCTCAGCACTCGCTCCGCGTCGCGCTCGACCAGGTCGCGCTCCTTTCTGAGGAAGTGGCGGCGACGCCGCAGCTCGCGCTCTGCCGTTCCTTCGTCGAGATCGAAGCGGCTTCGCGCGCGGGGCGCATCGGATTGCTCCTCACCATGGAAGGCGCCGAACCGTTCGGGGACGATCTCAATCTGGTGCGGGTTTTTTACGAACTCGGCTTGCGCGCCCTGCTTCTCACCCACGCCCGTGAAAACGCCGCGGCCGCTGGCGGTGTTTTCGCAGCGAGCGGCTCGCCGGCTCACGGACTAACGACTTTCGGGAAGGAGCTGGTGCGCGAATGCGAGCGCCTCGGCATCATCGTCGACCTCGCCCACATCAACCCGGCCGGCTTTGAGGAGATTTGCGCCCTAACGAAAGGCCCGTTGATCGTTTCGCACACTAACGCCCGCCGCTATTTCGATATGGAGCGCAACATTAGCGACGAACAAATCAAGATGATTGGCGCTCGCGGCGGAGTCATCGGGATCAACGCCATTCTCGTGAGCCCGGAGAAGGCCGAGGCCACGCTCGATCGCTACGTCGATCATATCGAGCATGTCATCGGTTTGATCGGGATCGATGGGGTCGGGATCGGCTTCGATTTCTGCGAATTTCTTTGGCAACTCATGCCGGCCGCGGAACGGGAGGCGCTGGAGAAGAAGCTCACCGGGCCTCATTTCCTGCCCGATCTCACTAACCACTCGCACGCGCGCAACCTGACCCGGAAGCTGATCGAACGCGGCTTCAGCGACGCGCAGATCGAAAAAATCCTGCGCGACAACTGGCTCCGGGTTTTGCGCCAGTTATTGTAGCGCCGACGTATGAGCCAACTCGACCGGATTCAGAACTTCATCGACGGCCAGTTTGTCGCGCCGGCGAGCGGGAAGTATCTGGACAACATCGAGCCCGCGACGGGCAAGCCGTATTCGCTCGTGCCGGATAGCGACGAGCAAGACGTGGAGCGCGCGGTGGTGGCGGCGGAGAAGGCCTTTGGCGAATGGTCGCGCCTGCCTGTGGCCGAACGTTCCCGCATTCTCCTTCGCATCGCGGAACTGATCGACCGGGACTTGGAGAAATTCGCCCGGGCCGAGTCAGTCGACACCGGGAAGCCCCTCTCCCTCGCGCGCTCGCTCGATATTCCGCGCGCCTCGAGCAATTTCCGGTTTTTCGCCACCGCCATTCTGCACACCGAGAACGAGGCGCATATGATGGATGGTGTCGCCTTCAACTACACGCTGCGTCAGCCGCGCGGCGTGGTCGGCCTGATTTCTCCGTGGAACCTGCCACTTTATTTGTTGAGCTGGAAAGTTGCGCCCGCCATCGCGGTCGGGAACACGGCCGTCGCCAAGCCGAGCGAACTGACTCCGATGACGGCGTATCTGCTTGGCGAAATCTGTCGCGAGGCCGACCTGCCTAACGGCGTGCTCAACATCGTGCACGGGACTGGCCCTAACGTCGGGGCGCCAATCACGGCGCATCCGAAAATTGGCACGATCTCGTTCACCGGCGGCACGGTGACCGGACGCAAAGTGGCGGAAGCGGGCGCGCCGCTCTTTAAGAAAGTCTCGCTCGAGTTGGGTGGAAAGAATCCCAACATCATTTTCGCTGACGCCGATCTCGACGCGGCCGTCGCCGGCAGTGTGCGCTCTTCCTTCGCTAACCAGGGGCAGGTTTGCCTCTGTGGCTCGCGCGTCTTTGTCGAGCGACCGGCCTACGACGACTTCGTTAGGCGGTTTGTCGAGAAAGCGGCGCAGCTTAAGGTGGGGGATCCGCTGGAAGGCGGCACCGACCAAGGTGCAATTGTCTCGCAAATGCAGCTCGATAAGGTGAAATTCTACGTCAATCTCGCGCGGGAAGAGGGCGGCGAAATCGCGCTCGGCGGCCAGGCGCCGGAGCCGCCCAGCGAGCGCTGCGCGAGCGGCTATTTCTTCCCGCCGACGGTCATCACCGGTTTACCGGTCGGATGCCGGGTCAACCGCGAGGAGATTTTCGGACCGGTCGTCACGATCACGCCGTTCAACCACGAAGATGAAGTGATCGGATACGCCAACGATACCGAGTACGGCCTCGCCTCCAGCGTCTGGACGCAAAACCTCAACCGCGCGCATCGCGTGGCGGAACGCATCCAAACCGGCACCGTCTGGGTCAACTGCTGGCTGGTGCGCGACCTGCGCGTGCCCTTTGGGGGAATGAAGCAGAGCGGCGTCGGTCGCGAAGGAGGCGATGAAGCGCTCCGCTTTTTCACCGAGCCGAAAAATGTCTGCATCGCAAGGTAGGTATGACAAATATGAGCGAATCCTTCGAAAGCCAGCGCGCCGCCGAGCCCGTCGGAGCTTTTCCGCACGCTAAACGGGTGGGGGATTTGCTCTTCCTTTCTGGGATCGGTCCGCGGGTGCGCGGGAGTAAGGAAATCCCAGGGGTGCTACTCGATGCCGAGCGAAACGTGCTCAGTTACGACATCGAAAAGCAGTGCCATGCGGTGTTTGAGAATGTGCGGCTGGTTCTGGAGGATGCTGGCGCTTCGTGGAACGACATCGTGGATGTCACCGTCTTCTTAACCAACATGAAGAACGACTTCCAAATCTTTAACCGCATTTATCCGGAATACTTCGCGGGAGAAGGGAAACCGAATCCAACGCGGACGACGGTCGAGGTCGGGGCGCTGCCGACCCCAATCGCGATCGAGCTGAAAGTGATCGCATCCTTAAGGTGACGGTCAGTCGCGTTCGAAGCGCTCGATTTCGTCCAGCTCGGCCTGGCGGTCATTGGTTTGGAAACGGCCTGCATTTGGTTGAGCGATCGAATCTTGTTAACAGGGTGATTCGCGGGCGCCCGCCAAAATCACATTCAAAATCAAGCCGCCCACCAGCAAGGATCGGAGCGGCAGGCAGGCAGCGGTTGAAATGGCGAGGGGGACGCCTTAAGCGAGGCGTGAACAAGATGAGCACACGACCGTTTCGCATCCGAGCCATCGATCATACCGGGATTACGGTCTCCAACATCGACCGTTCGCTCGCCTTCTGGCAGGACGTGCTCGGCTTCGAGTTGTCGCACCGCGCACATCACACCGGCGCGCTGGCCAGCGAAGTAACTGGCGTGCACGAGGCCGAGATTGCCATCGCGGTCTTGCGCGCGCCGGGCCATCGCATCGAATTGCTCGAATATCTGGCTCCGGCCGAGCGAAAACATTACGCCCCGCGTCCTTGCGATGTCGGCTCGGTCCACCTCGCCCTGACAGTAGACAATCTGGACGCCCTCCTGGAGCAGATTGCCGCGTCCGGTTGGAAAGCGGTCGGCCAACCGCAGATTTTGACCACCGGTCCGAACGCCGGAAAACGCATCATTTACGTGCGCGACCCGGATGGGACGACGATCGAGCTGATGCAACCGCCGTCGATCGAACGTTGAAGCGGTCATGCAACTTGGGCAGCGGCGCCGCCTATTTTCCTGCTTTCCTGCTCTCCTGATTAGTTCATCATGAATCTTCGGGCGTGAATTCGCAGCCAGTGGGATTGGAAAGATCCGCCCGCCGGCTCGAGCCATTCCAGAAGCCGACCTCGGTCGCGCGGATGGCGGATTACGTGATGCGGTAGCTTATTTTTCAAAAATTTGTCCATGACCTATTTCGCGGAGGAAGGTTTTGCCCGGCAGCTCGATGCCGAGGATTCGTTAGGTAAATTTCGCGAGCGCTTCCACCTTCCGGTGGATGGCGAAGGTCGGTCGCTCATCTACTTCGTTGGGAATTCGTTAGGCCTGATGCCGAAAGTGACGCGGCAGATTCTGACCCAGGAGCTGGACGACTGGTCGCGTCTCGGGGTGGACGGGCACTTCGACGCGGCCACGCCATGGTATTCCTACCACGAGACGGTGCGGGAGCCGGCGGCGCGGCTGGTCGGGGCCCAGCCTAACGAAGTCGTCTGCATGAACAGCCTGACCGTGAATCTGCACCTGCTCATGGCCAGTTTTTACCGGCCGACCAAGGCGCGCTCGAAGATTCTAATGGAAGCCCCCGCGTTCCCCTCCGATACCTACGCGATCAAATCGCAGATCGAGCACCACGGCTTTGATCCTAACGAGTGTCTCCTGCTCGCGCGGCCACGGGAGGGCGAGCATGCCATCCGCCAGGAAGAGATCGAGGCGTTGCTCGAGAAGCATGGCGACGAGATCGCGCTCGTTCTTTTCGCCGGGGTCAATTTCTTCACCGGCCAGCTCTTCGATATTGCCAAGATCACGGCGGCGGCCCAGCAACGCGGGTGCCATGTCGGAATCGATCTCGCGCACGCCGCCGGTAACGTTCCGCTCGCCTTGCACGAGTGGAACGTCGATTTCGCGGTCTGGTGTTCTTACAAATATCTCAACTCCGGACCGGGCGCGGTCGCCGGCGCGTTCGTGCATGAACGGCATGCGACCAATCCCAAAGTGCAGCGCTTCGCCGGCTGGTGGGGCAACGATCCCGCGACCCGTTTCCGCATGCAGTTCGAGCCCGATTTTATTCCGGTGCCGTCGGCCGATTCCTGGCAATTGAGCAACCCGCCGATCCTCGCGCTCGCGCCCTTGCGGACTTCATTAGCCCTCTTTGACGAGGCCGGTGGGATGGGGCCGCTGCGTGAAAAATCGGAACGCCTGACCGGCTTCCTGCAGTTCCTGCTCGATCGAGCCCCGGGGAATCTCTTCACCGTCATCACTCCGAGCCAGCCTAACGAGCGAGGATGTCAGCTCTCTATTCTCGTGCACGAGCACCCGCGGGAGCTTTTCGGGAAATTGGAGGCGGCCGGGGTGAAAGCGGATTTCCGGGAGCCGAATGTGATCCGGATCGCGCCGACGCCGCTCTACAACACCTTCCACGAGGTTTGGCGCTTCGCAGAGCTTCTCGTTCGGCATCGTTAGGCGAGAGGCGGCATGGCCACTTCCCATATCTTTGTGACCGGGAGCACCCGCGGGATCGGCGCCGCGATTTTGCGTCAGCTCGAGGCGAGGGGAGCGCGCGTGGTCGGGCACGGCAGGCAGAGCGCCGGTGCCGGGCAACTTGGTGCCGATCTTGCCGTCGTGGGCGCGGCCGAAGGGCTGTGGCGGGAAGCGCTCGAACGCCTGGAGGGCCGGATCGACATCCTGATTAACAATGCCGGCGTTTACGAGCCGATCGCGGTCAGCGAAAGCCCCGAGGCATGGACCGCCGGCTGGCAGAGGACGTGGCAGATCAATCTCCAATCGGCCGCCGATCTTTGTCGTTTGGCCATCCACCATTTCCGCGCCCGTCCCGGCGGAGGTCGCATCGTCAATGTGGCCAGCCGGGCCGGTTATCGCGGCGATTCACCGGAACATTGGCATTACGCCGCCGCCAAGGCGGGCTTGCTCGCCGTGACCAAGTCGATTGCGCGCGGCTTCGCCAAAGAGGGGATTTATGCCTTCGCGGTCGCTCCCGGTTTTACGATGACGGGAATGGCGAGCGATTATCTGGAAAGTCGCGGCGGCGAAAAGATTCTGGCGGAGATTCCGTTAGGCCGGGTGAACGAGCCTGACGAAGTGGCCCACGCCGTAACCTATCTGGCCCTCGATGCACCGGCGGCGATGACGGGCGCGGTCCTCGACATTAACGGCGCGAGCTACGTCCGCTAACGAGAAAGCTCGTGCACGCATTGGATCAGCCCCTTGATCGGGAAGGGCTTGACCAAAAACTTCACTTCGTTTTCGACCAGGAAAGAGCGGAGGACGGGATCGGTCGCGTAGCCGGTGATGAAAATAAAGCGATCCGAAAGGGCGGGCCGCAGTTCCTTCGCTCGGAGGTAAAACGCGTCGCCGCGCAACTTGGGCATCTTGAGATCGCAGATGACCGCATCGTAGTCGTGCGCTTTGACCTTGAGGATGGCCTCTTCACCATCGAAGGCGACATCGACGAGGAAATTGGCGTCGGCCAGAATCCACTGCAGAGCCGTGGCAAGCTGCTGATCGTCGTCCACTACCAGGATGGCCTTTAGCTCAAACGTCTTGCCGCTGGGATTGTCGGGATTTGGCACTGGCTCGGAATACATTGTGCGCCACTCATCCAGCAGTGATAGTGCCAATTGCGGCCTTTCCCTGGAATGATTGTGTTTCCGTTCCGAGAAGCGCGGCTGGTGTCGCCGGCCTCCAGACTTGGCAAACTTTGGGAAACAGCCACCGTAGAGCGCTCATGGCATCGAAATTCACCCTCGTCGGCAGCGGACTCGCGGGAGGATTGCTCGCGGCCTTTCTGGGACGGCGGGGTGATGATATTACGCTCTACGAGCGCCGGTCCGATCCGCGTGAGGGCAACCTGGTGGGCGGACGATCGATTAACCTCGCGCTCTCCACTCGCGGCATCCATGCCCTCGAGCAGCTCGGGTTGGCGGGCGAAGTCCTGCAGCACGCCATCCCGATGCGGGGACGAATGATCCACGACAAAACGGGCGAGCTTCACTTTTCACCCTACGACCGCGACCCGAACAAGTGTATTAACTCCATCGGCCGCGGCGCGCTGAACACCATCGTGATCGAGGCGGCGCAGCGCCATCCGAATGTGCGCGTTCTTTTCAATCACCGTTGTACCGGAGTGGACGTCGATGCCCCTGCGGCCCATTTGATTCAGACTGAGACTAACGAACGAGTCGAGGCCCGGGCGGACGCGATCATCGGGGTGGATGGAGCTTTCTCAGCCGTCCGCCGCTCGATGCAGAAGCTGGATCGTTTCGAATACAGCCAGAGCTACCTGGAACACGGCTACAAGGAGCTGACCATTCCCCCGACGGCAGGCGGCGGTTGGCGGATGGAAAAGAACGCTCTTCATATCTGGCCGCGTCGCACCTTCATGATGATCGCGCTGCCGAATCCGGACGGTTCGTTTACCTGCACTCTCTTCTGGGAGTTCGAGGGGCCGCGCAGCTTTGCCACCACGACCACGAACGACGAGGTCCGGCGCTTTTTTAACGAAGAGTTCCCCGACGCCGTCCCGCTCATGCCGACGTTGCTGGAGGAGTTCAAAGAAAATCCGACCGGCTCGCTCGTCACAGTGCGCTGCGCGCCCTGGCACTACCAGGACAAGGTCGCGCTGGTCGGCGACGCGGCGCACGCTGTCGTTCCATTTTATGGGCAGGGGATGAACGCGGCTTTTGAGGATTGTGTCGTCTTCGATCAATGCCTGGCTGAATATCCTCACGACCGTGACCGGGCTTTCAAAGAGTATTTCGTTAGGCGAAAAGCTAATGCAGACGCCCTCGCTGATCTTGCCGTGCATAATTTCATCGAGATGCGCGACAAGACCGCTTCGCGGACTTTTCGGGCGAAAAAGAAGCTCGATCACGTGCTCGAGGGGATTCTGCCCGGGGTTTATCTGCCGCTTTACACCATGGTGAGCTTCACGCGCATCCCCTACGCGGAAACCCAGCGACGCGCCCGGCTTCAGGTTGCGATCGTTTATACTGCGCTGGCGATTGTTGCGCTCGCCATCCTCGGCCTGGCGCTGGGCTGGCTGGGAAGTTAGAGAGGGCGGAACACTAAACTGGTCATGCGGAAGCATGACCCTCCGGAGGGGCTCGCCGCGGCGAGCCCAGGTTGTTTCGAATGCGCATCGGACCCCATCGCCCTCGGAAGCCCAGCGGTTTCGAATTGGCGTTGTCATCCGGTCTGCGGCGACTAATTTCAGGTCCACCCCCTGGAGTCGCCCGCTCGCGGGGCGCTAACGAAACCTCAATCTAGGAATTATCATCATGAGTGAAACTTACGTCCCAATGATCAGCTCCGGCATCGCCGGCCCTCTCGGAGTTCTCCACCTGCCGCGCCTTTGGCAGAAACTCTCCCTCGAATCGCAAGGCAAGATCGCCGAAGGCTATCCCGGCATGGGTGACGGCTACGACGCCATGACCTGCGACGCGCTCGGGGTCGATAAACAGGCCGTGCAGGATTTCGTCAAAGAGAAAAAGCCGACCTACCCGGAGTTCGAAGCCTGGGTGAAGGAAAACGGCAAAACGGTCAACGCGGCCGCGATCGAGAAGCATAATGGCGCCGTCCGCGGCTACATCCACGAGGACGACACGCGCAAGAAGATTCTCGGTAACTGCGGAATGCCGGACGACACCTCCGCACCGAAAGACGCGGTGAACCTCAACAATCTTGATGATTGGTATGAGTTTCACCAAGCGGTGTTGAAGTAACCGCCCGGGGTCAGGAATGAACCATGCCGAGGCGTCGAGAGAGGCCGGCGTGGTAGCTCAGGTAGTAGCCGAGGACCATTGCGCCCACGGCCAACGAACCCGGCAGACCCGCGGCCGAGAGCCATGAGCTGTCGGCTCCGTGAAGGCGCCAGGCGGTCCATGCTTTCCAGATCGCGTAGAGCAAACGCGCGGTCACGGCCAGCGTGATGAACAGGACCAGCCACCGGTTAGGCGTGTAGTAGATCGCGCGGGGCGATTCTTCCCAGCGCGTCAGGCGCAGACCGACCAACCCAAGGACCACTCCAGCGCCGAGTCCCACCAGGGAAAGGGCGAAGGCACGCGGCGCCCAGATATTGGTCAAGGCCACGGCGGTGAAGAAAAGGAGACAGGAAAATGTCAACAGGATGAGGCTGAGCCGCGCGGCCCAACGGCGTCCCTTCCGGCGCGCCTTGCCCATGCGGTAGCGCTGCACCAGCAGGAGCGGTACGAGGAGCGGAAGGAGAGGGACGAGCAGAGCCAGCAGGATGAGCGGCACCCGCTAACCTACCTCGAATATCACCCTGCGCCGCCGGGGAAGTTGCTTCCGCATCCGGGAGCAGGTTAGGATGCAGCGGTCATCGCCATGCCGTCCAACGCACCATCCGCCTTTCGCAAAACCACCGAGACGTTTACCGCCGGCGCGCAGACGCTGCCGCAGCGGTATTTTGTTTCGCCCGAGGTTTTCGCCCAGGAGCAGGCGCGGATCTTTGTGCAGCATTGGGTCTGCGTCGGGCATCAGAGCCAGCTCGTTAGGGCGGGGGACTTCTTCGTGTCGGAGGTATCGGGCGAGAGTCTGGTCATCGTGCGCGATAAGAGCGATCAGGTGCGCGGATACTTCAACGTCTGCCGGCATCGCGGGACGCGCTTGTGCGAGGACGCGACTGGTCACGCGGCGGCCATCCAATGCCCGTATCACGCCTGGACCTACGGCCTCGATGGCCGGTTGATTGGCGCGCCCCACATGGAGACCGTCTCCGGGTTCGACAAAGCTGTTTACTCTCTCCACGCGGTCAACCTTGGGCTTTGGGAAGGATTCATCTTCGTTAGTCTGGCGGAAAATCCGACGCCGCTTCCAGAAATCTTCGCTCCCTTAGAGGGAAAGTTCTCGCACTGGAATCTCACGAATCTCCGCTCGGCCAGACGCATCACCTATGATGTGCGCGCAAACTGGAAGCTGATCTTTCAGAATTACTCCGAGTGTTATCACTGCCCCGGGGTGCATCCAGCGTTGGCTAAAGTTTCCCCCTACGACTCGGCCGAGAACGATTTGGTCGAAGGGCCGTTCCTTGGTGGTTTCATGGACATCGCTCGGGGCGCTAGCCTCACGATGACCGGCAAAGCCTGTGCCCGACCAGTCGGGGAGATCCGCGGCGAAGATCAGTCGCGGGTTTTCTACTACTCCATCTTCCCCAACCTGCTCCTCAGTATTCACCCCGACTACGTCATGGTGCATCAGATTTGCCCGCAATCGCCGGGACGCACTTTGATTGAGTGCGATTGGTTTTTTCATTCGGACGCGGCGGGCGACTCCGACTTCAACCCGGAGGATGCGATCGGGTTTTGGGACATGACCAATAAGCAGGACTGGC
>JALYOR010000315.1 GCA_030856765.1 Verrucomicrobiota bacterium
CGTTTGATTTCGCCGGGACCAACATGCGGGTGGAGTTCGCGCAATTCGCGGTCACGATCACCCACCCTTTTCGGGGCGAACTGCAATATGTCCTCACTTCGCCCTCGGGCATGCAGGCGATCGTAAATCGGCGCACCAATGACAACACGGCGAACCTGGTCTGGACCTTTGGCGACACGCAGCACTGGGGCGAACAAAGCAATGGCACCTGGCGCCTCGAAGTGCGCGATCTCGCGACTGGCAATACCGGCACCTTTGATTCTGCCTCGGTCACTCTCTACGGAACCTCCGACACCACTCCACCCAAGACGGCCCTGGGGAATATCGCCACGCGGCTCAAGGTGGAGACGGGCGCCAATGTGGGAATCGGTGGCTTCATCGTCAATGGCACGAGTCCAAAGCGAGTCATGGTGCGCGGCATTGGTCCTTCGCTGACTCTCCCAGGCGCCTTGGCCGATCCGATGCTGGAGTTACACGACGGCGCCGGCGCCACCATGGCCACCGACAACAACTGGCATGACGAGGCGAACGAACAGGAGATCATGGATACCGGGATCGCCCCGACCAACGACAAGGAGTCGGCCATCCTCATGACCTTGAATCCGGGCAGCTACACGGCCATCGAAATGGGTGCGGATGGCGGCACCGGCATCGGCCTGGTGGAAGTTTACGATCTCGATACGGTGACAGATTCCAACCTGGTCAACATCTCGACCCGCGGCTTTGTCCAGACGGGTGACGATGTTCTGATCGGAGGTTTCATTATCACCGGCACCGAGATGCAAAGGGTCATCATCCGGGCAATTGGACCATCGGTCCCGGTGGATGGCCCGCTGGCCGATCCGATCCTGGAACTGCATGACCCGGATGGGGTCACTCTGTCCACCAATGATAACTGGCGGACAGACCAGGAGGCTGAGATTGAGGCGACCACGGTCGCCCCGAGCAACGACCTGGAGTCAGCCATCGTGCAAACCCTGGCACCCGGAGCTTACACCGCCATTGTGCGCGGCGTGAACGAGGGGACAGGCGTCGCCCTGGTGGAAGTCTACGCGATCGCTCCAGCAGCTCCCTAAGGGCGATAGCCAGCTAACCAAGACTTAAGTGCGCGCCGGCGATCGAAAGATCGCCTGCGCTGCTTTTTGGGGAGGTCATCCCGCTTGCCCCTTTCATTCCGCCGACTTAAAAATGCCGCGTTCGCAGTCCCTTAAAAAAGGCGTTTCAGGCAAGGCAAAGTCTTAAGCCAGTGTGTTGCGAAATGAATCGTCCTGAATGCAGGATGCGACTGACTGCGAACGGGACGAAAGCCATACTGAGATCGAGCAGCAAAAGGCAAGACCTTTATTTAAGTAATCTTATCGGCGGAGATTTTTGAATTCGGCCGAGGGAACAAGCCGCCGCATCAGCCGGCCCCGACTGTGCGAATTACCCCGGCGCGGCACTGTCAACGCCATGGGGAAGCCGGCATTGGATCCCAATTCACCAATCGGCAGACAACTTCCACAGAGCAAAATTCTTGTTCTAACGATTTTGCCGACTATCAGTGTGCGGGTGTCGAAAAGTCTTTACCTCCTTACTCAACGAGCCATCTTCGGGCTTTTGTTGACGATTCTTTTGGCGAGTTGCGCGCTGCCGGTGCGTCAGGGAGCGAGCCGTTCGCGTGCGCGCGCGTTCATCGCCTATCAGCCTCCGACCGAACAAGGCCAGCTCCTTACCAACCATGCAGAGCCTTCCCCTAACGATTCCGCTCTTCGGCAGTTCGGCCGTGCTGGAAGCGCGTGTGCTCGCCCTGCAGAACGCGTCCGCAGTCAACCTGGCGGGGAATCCGGCGCTCGCGATCCCGATTCCGATTGAGAACGCCAGTGTCCCCGTGACGAGTCTGCAACTGGTCGGGCGACGGAACGGGGAAGCGCAATTACTGAATGCGGGACGATTGGTCGAGGCGAGCAATCCCTGGTAGAGGTGACATCCCGGCAAGTGTAGTGGCGGCGTGGCGCCCGTCGGCGCGTGATCGCGGAGTGGAATCGAAATTTGCGGACGTGACGGCGCACGTCCCTCCAGGCGGGATTATTTCAGTGTAGAATGGTGACCTTCTTCGCGTGCCGATCGTTTCTTCGACCTTCAAACCTGCAGCTCTGCTCGGCAACGGACATCTTCAGACGATCATGGGGGCGTTCCTGCGCCGGGGGCGGCAAGCCAGGTTCGATCGGGAGCGCTTGGAGTTAGCGGATGGTGACTTTCTTGATCTCCGCTGGCTGCGCCACGGACGGGATCGGCTCGCGATTCTTTCGCACGGGCTGGAGGGATCGGCCGACGAGGGTTACATCCGAGGCATGGCGGCGGCTTTGTCGGCCGCGGGCTGGGATGTGCTGGCCTGGAACTTCCGCGGTTGCGGACCGGAGCCAAACCGTGTCGTGAGGCTCTACCACAGCGGGGCGACGGAGGACCTGAAAGCGGTGGTCGAACATGCCGCGACCAGCCATGCTCATATCG
>JALYOR010000368.1 GCA_030856765.1 Verrucomicrobiota bacterium
ATGAGCGGTTGCTGAAGCGCCCGACTGCAGACGAATTCCCGGACCGCTTCGAGGATCCGCGATTGCAACGCTTCACCGGTAAGATATTTCACCTCCTCCTCCTCTGCCGCCTGCATCGGGAGATCCAGCATTCGCGCGAAGTATGGAACGAGGTCTTTCTGCTCGAGCTCGCCCATGTTGCATCGCAACGCTTCAGCCGTCACCTGCGCCGTCGCCTCGGCGGATAGATCGAGCAAGCTCAACACAATTCTTTGTGCGAGCCAGTAGCTCATCCCGCTCGTGTGGGAGAGCGCCCGGCCTTCAGCCCACCGTATGTTCGACGGCACGCGAACGCGGAGCTCCGCCAGCAATCGGCTCTTGCCCAAGCCCGCCTCGCCGATGATGGCGAGCACATTGCCCGCGCCTCGAGTGAGCGCAGACACCGCCTCGAGCAGGATCGTCATTTCGCGATCGCGCCCGACCAGCGAAGCGCGCAAACCTTCGATCCCACGGGTCGACTGCGGCTGCGCTTTCGCACCGAGAAGGCGATGCACCTCGACCGGTTCTTCTTTGCCCTTCAGGCGCAATGGAGCGACCGCTTCGAACTCAAACAACGGACTCGTTAGGCGATAAGTCGTGGGCCCGACAAAAATCTCGCCGTTCGAAGAAGCGTCTTCGAGACGGGCGGCGAGATTCACGGCGTCGCCCATGACGGAATAATCGCGCCGGTTTTGCCCGCCAATTTCTCCTGCCACGACGCGCCCGGTGTTAATCCCAAAGTGCAATCCGAGCGAGGTGCCGTGTGCGCGATTGAACTCAGCCAGCGCCGCCATCATTTCCAGCGCGGCCCGCAGCGCCCGTTCCGCATCATCCTCATGCGCGATCGGCGCTCCGAAAAGCGCCATGATTTCGTCGCCGATGAATTTGTCGACCGTGCCGCCATATTTTTGCACGACCGGAACGAGCTGGTCGAAACAGGCGTTGATCAGTTCGCGGACTTTCTCCGGGTCCTCCTTTTTCGCCAGGGCAGTGAACCCGGAAATATCAGAAAACAGGATCGTGACCAGCTTGCGTTCGTCGACGCTCGCGACCTCCGCTGCTTCCTTTTGGGCTGCCTGTTGTCGGAGCGCGTTGATCGCGGGATCGACCACAGCGTTGCCGAGCAACGCGCGCTGCGCTTCCAACCCGGCAATTGCCGCGGCGACGTTTTCGAGTTCGTCGTGTTCAGACATGGTCGGTTATCTGGGCTCCGACCTCTTATAATGAAACGCTCGAGTTAATTCGAGCGCTTCGACGAGGTCGAGAATGTCTTCAGCCGAGGGGCGGCGCTCGCTCCCGATCTAAAAGGCCAAACTTTCCTGCGTCGCGGTCGAGGAGGAAGAGATCACCCCGCCGAACTTTTTCACCAGGTCGTCGAGCTTGGCGACGTAATAGTCGATGTTTTCGTCGCGGTTTTCCGGGTCGAAGTCGGTCACCAGCTTGGCGGCTTCGTAGGCGGCGACTTTCTTCGGGGTGGCTTTGACGTAGTAGCTGATCTGGTCGCCCGGTTTGTAGTTGCGGCTGCTCGTTAGGGCGAGTTCGTAGGCCGCGGCGCGGTTGCGTCCGCCGCCGGCAATTTTCTGCCGGTATTTCTCGAGCGAATCCTGGAGGGTGTCAGTCTTCATCAACATCTCGATCGGCCATTCGCGCTGGCGGATCTTCTTCTCGAACTCTTCACGCAAAGCGGGGATCTCTTCGCTCTTCTCCAGCATCAGGAGTTTGATCATATTCTCGAGGAAGACGCGCTGGAATTTCTCCAGCCCGCGCGACTTCAGTGCGCCGCCCTTGAGCGTGACTTCGCCGTCCTTGTGGAGGAGCGCGTAGTTCTTCGCCTTGTAGCTGAACATGGCCTCGAATTGTTCGTCGAATTCGACCTCGATCCCGGGCGGGAGTTCTTTCGCCAGGCCGGCGCGCAGGTACTCAATGGTTGCAGCTGGGGACGCTGTCCCCGGCCGATCTGACGTGTCGCGACGTCCTCCGCCACCGGGGACGGCGTCCCCGGCTACAATATCGTCAGGTGGAACAAAGTAGATGCCGTCGGTATCGACTTCGATGACTTGCGCGCCCTGCGCTTTGAGCCATTCGATCATCTGCTTCAGGATGTCGCGCCCGATCTGCGTGACTCGCGCGGCGGCTTCGAAGTCGGCGAAATTGCCCTGCGCAAAGCCGAGATAGCCGTAGAAACTGTTGATCAGGATCTTGAAGGTGTTCTGCAGGGCGTGGTAGTAGCGCCGCGTTGGTTCATCCTTGGCGTCGCGCATGTCGCTCTTCGCCTGCAGGCGAAAGGTGCGCAGATCGGTGAGCAGGTGACGAAAGATCTGAAGCTGATCGTTTACCGGAAAACAATCGAACTGCAGCATGATCGACGGATAGAGCGAGGCGACGTCACAGTGCCAGACGTTACGCGCGACGCCGGTGAAGAAGATGTCGGTGTAACCTCCCTCAAAGCCGCGCGCCATCGGCATCTCGGGGATGCTGTGACGTTGCCGAAAGTATTCGCGAAGAAAGAGCGCGTTGATCCGGGTGGCGTTGCCGCGCACGATCACGTCCTGGTAA
>JALYOR010000010.1 GCA_030856765.1 Verrucomicrobiota bacterium
AAGGTGTATTTCCGCGCCTCTTCCTGGTTGGTGTCGTCCGGCGCGCCAACGTAGCCTAACAAGTGGGCCGCGAGCGCCCCGTAGACGTAAGAGCGCACCGGCTTGATCGCGATATCCACCCCGGGCAGTCCCACATCGTGCTCGGAGAACTTCGCCATCGTCTGGAAGTCGATGTCCTTGATGTAGGAATACGGGACCTCGGTGTTGTTGCGATAATGTTTCTGGAGCTGGTTGGCGTTGTAATCGCGGGCCAGATCGAGATCCTCGAGACGCGGGACGATGCCGTCATTCACGATCCGGACGATATCCGGTTCTTTCATGTCTTTCGGCATCCCGCTGATCGTGGCGCGATACTCCGTCTCGGGGGGGCGGCCGTAGCGCTGGCGATAGCCCTTCACCATCTCAGGTAGATAAAAATCGACTTCGTAGCTGGCGCGGTTCTGCACGAGGGCGACCCCGTTTCGGTCGCGAATCTCGCCGCGGATCGACGGAATGCGGACGGTCGCCTCCGAGCTGCCCTGAACCCGGGCGGTCCATTCCTTGCCCCGCGCCACTTGGACCCACCAGAGCCGGCCGAGCAGCGCGCTTAAACCCAGCAACATGCAGAGCCCGAGGAACTGGATCCGGAAAATCGGCTTAGTGCGACGCAAATTCATCGAACCTCTCGCCTTCCTCGAGATAAGGGTTATTCGTTAGGCGGGCGAGCCAGTGGAGCGACCAGAAAACCAGCGGCGCCATCAACATCGCCAGCAGTCCGGGTCCGCCGATTTGCCACCAGACATCGCGGTCAAAGAGAAGCGAGCCGCGACGGAACGAAATCATCAAATATTGTGCGAGGAGAATGAGTGAGGTGCAGAGGCCGCTGAGAACACAATGCACTTCCCACCGCCCTCGACGAAACAAAGGCTTGAGTCCGTGCATGATGGCGGCGAGAACCGCGTAGAGGAGTATCGACCATCCGAAGGAGATTTCAACATTCGCTCCCAGCACCTGCACCGTCATCGCGTCCCATAAAAATCCGGCGATAAAAGCGAGGCAAAGCATGAGCGGAAAAGGCAGCGCCATCGCACCGTAAAAAACGAGCACCGGCACAATGTAGACGTGCGCGTTGAACATCCAGTCAAGCGGCGGAATAAAGATCTCGACGATCTGCGCCACGAAGATAAGTGCGACGAGGATAAGGAAGAAAATCATGGCTACAGTTACTTTCGTCCGATCACGACAAAAACATCCTCGAGTTTCGCCAGGTCGACCGCGGGCGCCAGCTTGGCCTGACTGTCGAGGGCGCGAACTTTGAAATTGCGCACCGTCCCGACATAAAGTCCGGAGGGGAAAACTCCACCGACCCCGGACGTATAGACCTTCTGTCCTTCCTTCAGCTCCGCCTGTTTCGAAAGGTAATTGAGATCGAGCAGCGGAGAGAGGCTGCCGGCGACGCGTTCGCCGGTCACGATCCCCTGCTCCCGGGTTCCCTCCACGCTCGAGGCGACGCGGCAGTTTTCGTCGGAGATGAGCAGGACGACGGAAATGTTTTCGCTCACCGTAGTGGTGCGGCCGACCAGGCCTTCGTCGGTCAGGACCGGCATCTCCGTGGCGAGCCCATCCTGGGAACCGCGATTGATCGTGACCGTTCGCCACCAGGTCGAGGAATCGCGGGAAACAACCTCCGCCGGCACGAGACGAAACAAGGAACGCTCGCGGTAATTGAGCGCGTGTCGCAAACGGTTAACCTCGTGCTCGACATCGCGCAACGCTTCGTTGGTCGCCTTCAAGGAGCGGTTCTCCACCCGCAAAGCGGCGGTGTCGCGTTCCAGTTCTTCGAGCGATTTCAGGCCGGTGCGGACCGAGGTGATCTGTCTTTCCAAGCTCGAGCCCGATTTCAGGAACGGCGAGATCGTTTGATAAAATTTCGCCTGGATGGTCCGCGTCGCCTGCGGCCCAAGGCTGAGCAAACCAAGGAGAGCCGCGGCGAAAAGAACGATCGCGACGATGCTGCTGCGATTCATGCCTCAGCCTTCAAATCGACCATCCCAGATTCCCGCCGGGCCAATCTGTTATCCGCAATTTGAAAATTCCTCACTGCCGCCACTGGCGATCGGCTGTCGCGACCTGGCGGAGAAACTTGATTTCGTTCAGACATTTGCCGGTTCCTTCGGCGACCGCGCTCAGGGGATCCTCCGCCACGTGGACCGGCAGGCCGGTTTCCTCGCTCAGGAGACGGTCGAACCCGCGCAAGAGCGCACCACCACCCGCGAGCACCAGCCCGCGATCGACAAGGTCGGCGGATAATTCGGGCGGGCAACGTTCCAGCGTGATGCGGACCGAATCGACGATGGTCGAGATGGGTTCGAGCAACGCTTCGCGCACTTCCTGCGATGTGATGGTGAGGGTCTTGGGCAGGCCGGCGACCAGGTCGCGGCCCTTCACTTCCACGCTCGTTTCCTTCTCGCTCGGATAAGCGGAGCCAATCTTAATCTTGATCTCCTCCGCGGTGCGCTCGCCGATCATCAGGTTGTAGGCGCGCTTCATATATTGCACGATCGCTTCGTCGAGCTCATCGCCCGCCACGCGCACGCTGCGGCTAAAGACGATGCCGGATAGCGAGATCAACGCCACCTCCGTGGTGCCGCCACCGATATCGATGATCATGTTGCCAGCCGGATCCTGCACCGGAAGACCGACGCCGATCGCTGCGGCCATCGGTTCCTCGATCAAATAAACTTCACGCGCCCCGGCATGAGTCGCGGATTCGCGGACCGCACGTTTTTCCACTTCGGTAATGCCGGACGGGACCGCGATCACCACCCGCGGCCGAGCCCGAACGCGGCTGTTGTGCACTTTGGTGATGAAGTGACGCAGCATCGCCTCGGTCACTTCGAAGTCGGCGATGACGCCGTCTTTGAGCGGGCGCACCGCGACGATATTGGCCGGGGTGCGGCCGAGCATGCGTTTCGCCTCGTCGCCGACCGCCAGCACTTTCGAAGTGCCAGCCTGCACCGCCACGACCGACGGCTCGCGGAGCACGATGCCCTGATCCTTGACGTAAACGAGCGTATTGGCAGTACCGAGATCGATCCCGATATCGCTGGAGAACCAACCAAAAAGTCTGTTTAACATGAAAATTGTCCTAGGATTCTCTGCCGGCCGACCCCTCAGAAGCGAAAGCTGTGCCGCACGGCCGGAGGCGAAAAAACCATGTTATCTTGGAACGGCACGTCCCCGCGTCAAGGGATTTGACAGGTTGATCCCCTGTCCGAACGGCGCGGCAGCGCCTTTGCGTCCGGCGGAACCCCGAACTCTTGTCATCCCGAGTCGCGAAGACGACGAGGGACCTAGCAGTTGGCAATAGCCGCCTTCTCTGCCGAGAGAGCGCTGATTGCAACTGTGAGGTGCTCGCCGTCCTGCAGCGGTTCGGGATGACAAACGAGAGATCGCGACCGCGCGAGGGAAGCCGCGGTGAACCCGGGCAGAGCCGCGTTAGGTTCGCCCGCAAAGCCTTGTGCGGCCGGAGTTGACCGCCCAGCCCCGGCTGGTTCAAAGTCGCACGGCATGACCGCGCCCAAAGTTCTCGTAGCTCCATCCATTCTCGCGGCCGACTTCGGACATCTCGCGGCCGATCTCGAGCGCGTGATCGCCGCCGGCGCCGACTGGCTCCACCTCGACATCATGGATGGACAATTC
>JALYOR010000018.1 GCA_030856765.1 Verrucomicrobiota bacterium
AAGCATTGGCGGAAGCGGGCGAAGCGGCGGAACGCCACGCCAATCTCGGGTTGCTCTATGCCTTCATGGGCAAACGGGATGAGGCGATTCGCGAAGGCCGGCTCGCGGTCGAGCTGAAACCGGAGTCGAAGGATGCCACCGACGGCGCGATCATGCTCTGCTATCTGGCTCTCATTTACGCCCGAGTGGGAGAAATCGACCAGGCGATCCCGCTCATCTCCGACCTGCTCAAGACGCCCGGCGCAGTCGACAGCGTCGATTACAGCATCACGCAGAATGATCTGAAGCATCGCTGGGAGTGGGACCCGCTCCGCGCCGACCCGCGCTTCCAGAAAATGCTCGAACCGATTCGTTAGGCCGAATATCGCCAGCGCGCGAGATCGGGGCCAAGTTCGGCGCTAAAGCGCTCCTGGAGCTGGCGCGGCAGTTGGGTGCGCCACTGGCCGCTCTTTCCGACCCGAAGGAATTTTGCCCGGCCGGTTTCACCTTTCTGCAGAAGGGTCAGCTTCTTGCGTTCGAATGACTGGTTCTGGATCGCGTTGGCGATCGCGGTGGAGGAACGCTCCAGGCCGAGGTGCTGCAGGATGCGCCGCGCCTCTGTCTCCGGAGTCGCCAGCAAATCTTCGTATCGAACCATCGGCACCCCGGCCCGCTCGTAGGGCTGCCAGTGTTCCCGCCAGGAGACCCGCACCCAATTGTGGACCGCGGCCGAACCGTGGAGAAGCGCTTCCGTCATGCGTTCGAGACGGTAATCTCTCCCCACGAGAAGAGGGTAGAGCGTGTGGCGATAGAATTTGTCCCCGCGGCGCAGACCGCGGAAAAACGCGGCCAGCCGCGGGTAACGGTCGAACTGAAAATAGTTGGCGGCCGAGATCGCGATGTCGCGTGGGTCGCGCAGGATGTAGATGATTGCGGTCGTCGGGTCGTTAGGCGAGACACCCAGCCCGGCCAGTTGATGATGGGACTTGTAGCTACGGAAATCGGACCTGCGGTCCTCGCCTTCGACCGCGATTTCTTTTTTCTCCGAACGCCAGAAGCCGGTCACCGGACAACCGACCAGCTCCGCGACGAGGCGGGTCGCCCAGGTGCAGCCGCTTTTCGGATAGCCGACGACGATAATGTTCTTCATCGCTCAGAAGGGATCCGGGTAGCACACTCGTCTCGAGTGCTGGTCGCGGTGTTCCACTGCGACGAACTTTTCGGCGCGTTCCAAGTGACCATGGCCAGACGAGGGGCGATGCCAAGTTCGCGACGGTGAGACGCCGTCGCCAGCACTCGAGACGAGTGCGCTACCCGGAATACCCTTCACCACAATTCCTGAAACGCCGCACCGAGATGATCGAGCACGTCGGTTGGCAGGAGTGATTCCTCGCTCGCGTTGCCGTTAAAAATGGCCAGCTCGGCCGCGCGTCCGCAGAGCCAGGCGCCGAGGCGCGCGGCGTCGTAGGGCGTGAGCGCGGCACCGAGGAGCGCGCCGCATACTCCGGTCAGGACGTCGCCCATGCCGCCCGTCGCCATCCCGGGATTGCCGGTCGTGTTGTAGCTCAGTGGACGCCCCGCCTCCGCTACAATCGTGCGGCTGCCCTTCAAAAGCAGTGTCGCGGCATGTTCCTCGCAGAATTTCGAGGCAGTTTCCGCGCGCGACATTTTTTCCTGCGGGAAGAGACGCTTCATCTCGCCCGGGTGCGGGGTGAGCAGGCGCGGACCTCGTATTTTTTTGAGCGTGGCGAGGTTCTCGGAAAGAATATTGAGTCCGTCGGCGTCCACCACCATCGGCTGCGTCGCGTCACGGATGAGGGCGAGAATCTCCTCTGGGCGGGACTTGCCCAGTCCCGGGCCGACCGCCCAAATGTCGATCGGTTCCTCCAGAAGGTCGGCGTAGGATTTGACCGGCTTCACCATCACCTCCGGTGCGGCGGCGGTCGCGACA
Source organism: Verrucomicrobiota bacterium (assembly GCA_030856765.1). Lineage (GTDB taxonomy): Bacteria > Verrucomicrobiota > Verrucomicrobiia > Chthoniobacterales > UBA10450 > Palsa-1392. The sequence goes on from JALYOR010000018.1 coordinate 1,931, forward strand.
ATTTCGTAGGCGTTTTCCGGAATGAAAAGCTCGACCAGGCCCGCACCAGCGCGCAAAGCCCCTAACGAGCACATGACGGCGGCGCCGGTAAAACCGCGCGAGCCGGCCACCATCCCGATGCGGCCAAACTGATTCTTGTAGGAGGAGAATTTCCGGCGTGGGAGCAGGTCGCGCAGCGATTCCGGTGTGGCCAAGCCGGCATGTTTCGCGGCGTCGTCAGGCTGAAGCTCGGCCAGCGGCACCACTTCGAGACGGCCGACAAAGTCGATCGCGGCATCCGCGACCAGGCTGCTTTTCGCGCAGCCGACGGTGATGGTGAAATCGGCGACCACACAGTCTTCATCCGCCTCACCCGAATCGCCATCGAGACCGGAAGGCAGATCGATCGCGATGACGCGAGCTCTGCCGCGCAGAGCGTTAATTCTGCGACAGGCGCCGCGAATCGGGTCGCGCAACGGCGGATGTGCGCCAAGGCCAAGCAATCCATCGAGGATGATCGTCGGCGAATGTGGAAGGTGCCTTGGTGCCCCGATTGTTGCGACGTCTTCCCTGATCGGGGCACAAAGGCCCCTCCCACTTTCCAGCTCGCGCAACTTCCGACCCGTCAGGTCGCTCAGGTCCGCTTCGCGGGAAGCCAGCCGAATTTCGATTTCCCAACCCGCGGCCGCCAGCCAGCGCGCGGCGACAAAGGCATCGCCCGCGTTGTGCCCCTTCCCCGCGAAGACAATGCATTTCCCGGGGCGCGGGAAAAATCTCTCGATCGACTGTGCGATCCCGCGGCCGGCCTCTTCCATCAATGTCTCTGCCGAGATGCCTCGCGCAAAGGCAGCCCCCTCGGTCGCCCGCATCTGCGCCGGAGTGATGATGGGTGAGTGCAACTTATTCGTCCGAGCCCGCCTTCTTCTTTTTCTTGGTGCTCTTCTTCTTACTGCTGGAGGAACTCTTTTTCTTGCTGCTGCTGGAAGATTTCTTTGAGGTCGATTTCTTGCTGCTGCTCTTTTTCGAGGAACGGCTCGAGCGATGAGTCGGCCGTCGATCCGGTTCGGCGCGGACGAAGTCGTAGTAGTCTTTAAACGGCTGCCGGATGGGCGCGGTGACGTGCGTGACCCCGGCGACGACCGGGCGGTTGGGCGGAGTTGGTTTACCCATCACGCCATCGGCGATTTTATCGGCCAGGCGCTCGCGATAACTGCTCTGCAAGGCCATGCGCGCCTCGTCGGGGTTGGTCAGGAAACCGCATTCCACCAGCACGGCGGGGATGGAGGTGCGCCGCAAGACGAAGTAGCCGCGCTGGCGGATACCGCGATTTTCGGTCGTGGTTCCGGCGACGACATGCCGGTGAATATTGGCCGCCAACTGTGCACTATTGCTGCTGTAATAGTAGGTCTCGATTCCGTTCGCCCCGACGCGGGTGGCGGAGTTGAAATGGACACTGACGAAGATCGCGTCGCGGTAACCGTTCGCGATCCGGGCCCGTTCGCCGAGAGAGACGAAGAGATCGCTATCGCGGGTCATGACGACCCGGTAGCCCTCTTTGCGCAATCGCGTTTTCAAGCGCTGCGCGACATCGAGCGCCATCGCTTTCTCTGCCACGCGCTGGCCGGGGATGCCGCCACGGTCAAAGCCGCCATGGCCGGCGTCGATCACCACCGTAGAGAATTTGCCGGCCGCTGACGCGGAGGGCGCGGGGAGAAGGGCGAACAGGACGAGGAAGCTCGTGAAAAAATTCAGGAGTGCGGCGCGCCGACCGGCGCGGAATGAGAATGCCGACATGGATGTTTAATCTTCCGGCGGCAGATTGGTCGGTCGTTCCGAGAGTCTAGGCACCGTCCGGCCAGCAGCCGCAGGTTTGACGGGAGCATCAAGCATTCCTCCGGCCACCGTGACGGCGCCGTCGGTGCCGCGGCGGAGCCGGGGCATGCTGCGGGTTTGCGAGTAGGTGGTGTGCTTGAGCAACTGGCCGTCGAGCCCGATGAGGGAATAGGACCAGACCCGGGGCGCGGAGCATTGCAGGACGTGGAGTTGGTTGTCGCGATCGACTTCAGCATGCGGCTCGTCGAAGGAGATGACTCGGCCTAACGAGAAGGTGGCGTAGACCAGGCTATTCTCCTTGTCTTCCACCCGCACGTAGAGGGAGGTGTGATCGGGGAAGCGATTAGTCATGAGGGAATAGGTGCGCACCCCGCTGCTGCCGGGGTCGCCGACGGTCCGTTGCCAGATCGGGCGCGCGCTGGTCACTTGGAAGACCTTGGCCGGGGCATAGAAGAACTTGTTCAAGTCGGTAAAAAATACGTTGGCCCGGACGTGATAAACCCCCAGATCCGTGACCGGAAAGAGCGGGGTGAGATTGATTTTGCGGGTGACGGAAGTGCCGGCCGCAATTTGAAGCGGCGGTTCCGGGCGGTGCGGGAGGGGAGCGAGGGTGCGGCCTTCGTTGGCCGTCACCTCAAAGCCATACCAGCGCTGTTCGTTATCATTGCGCAGTTCGATGTCGCGCCCGGCCAGGTTGGTGATGGTGACGGTGGCGATGACCGGCTCGTAGGCGATGTACTGGAGACGTTTGAACTTGAGGTCGACCTGGATCTGACCTTGCACCGAGACGGCCGCCAAAAAGAGAGCGGCGAAAACGAGGGAGCGGGTCATTGGGGCGTAAAATACCGCAACTCGAAGGAGATGAAAGCTGTCCGCGGAAATCGGCCCCGTTTTTCTCCCTCCGAGAGCTGGCGCGATAGATGATCCGGCCTAACGGCCCCAGAATTTGACCTTGTCGAGCACCCCGGTCTTCTTCGGCGAGAGGAGCGGCGCCGGAGGACCGACGAGAGCGGCGAGCTTCTTCGCTTCCTGAGATAACTCGCCCCAGGTGGTGAGCGCATCCTCGCCTGAAGTCTGCATCCGATGAATGAGCGTGAGGACACGGCCGCTTCCCGGGATGGCGGTCGCTTTCGTCATCGGGATGAGCATGCGGCCGACCATCTGGATCTCGCTTCGCGCGGGGGCGAGCTGGGCCATGGCCGGGTTGGCCACCGCCACGTCGGCCAGCCGAGCTTCCTCGTTAGGCGTTACGAAGATGCGCGAAAGACGGAGGGGCGCGTGCAGGATGCCGTGATCGTCGAGATGGGAAAGCGCGTCGGCAATGGCTCGCACGATCTGCAGGGCGACCGTCTCGGTGATCGTCTGCCCGCTCGCCTTGATCTCGTAAACCGTTCGCCCGACAACAAACTCGCGGGCGTAGTAGTAGGTGCCTTCGTATTCGCCCGCTTCGTAGACCGGGAGAATGGACGGGTGACGGATGTTGGCGTTGGCGCTGGCGGTATCGAGGAACTCCTGCGCTCGCTCCGGATTTTCGCGCAAGCTGCTGCGCAGCACGTGCAACACGACCGGCCGGCCGATCGAAGTCTGTTCCGCCTCGTAGACTTTGTCCCAGAAGCTCTCGGTCAACTTCCGCCCGACCACGTAGGTGCCGAAGTGCGCGCCGGTCAGATCGGGTTCGGGCGGGAGAAGGGCGGTCGAGATTTCCGCGGTGGTACTCGGGCCGGGCTGAAGCGCTCGTTCTTCGCGCTCGCGCATCACCACTTCGATCAGGACGGCGTCCCAGCCGATATCGATCGAGTGCTCGGCCGGGCTGGCGTGGGCGTCGAAGGCAAACTCGACGTGGCCCCAGCGCAACATCTCGTAGATCGCTTCCATTCCGCGCGTCCGCGCCGTCTCGGCATCGCGCAGTTCGCCGTTGCGGAGATAGACGATCCCGGAATCCGCGCCGACCACGAGTTGGACGGCGCCGCTTTTGTCGCTCAGACAGCACATCTGGAGCAGGTCGATGATATGAAACAAATCCGGCGTTCCAGGCGCAGCCGCGGTGCGCTCGATCGCCTGCAGGAGTCGCTCGCCCTCGATCGGCTCGGGAAAAATCTTGGTGTTCGCCACTTCGAGCCGTTGCGCGGCGAGCGGATAGGCGGGCAGAAAAAAAGTGTGCAGATGCGAGAATTGCTCGCCTAACGAACCGGCCAGGGTGAGCCCATCGACGCCGGCGCTTTCGAGCTGGGTGATGAGCAGATCGCAGCCGTCGGCCTGGGCCGCCCAGGCGAGCGCCTCCTCGCCCGTGGCCACGAAGTCGGCCGCGTGGCTGGTGTATTCCTGCACCATGGCCTGGAGCGGCTCCCCGATCTCCGCTTCGTGATGGACGATGAGGAGTTGCATCTTATTGCGCCGGAGCAGTGAAGGGCGGCGGAAAAAGATTGAGCAGCTTGGTCGGCTCGGCCCGGACGGCCTGCAACTGGTCCTCGTAGTAGACGCGCACAATGTAGCCGAGGTACTGGCGGGGCCCGCTCTCGCTGGTAGGCAGGAGTTCGGCCGCCTTTTCCGGTTTGCGCGCCGCCAGCTTCGCTTTCTCGACCGAGTCGGGCACGTTCATCGGCTGGCTGCCAATCGCGGTGCCGGGCGCGGGATCGGTGCGCTTCGGGCGGAGGTAGGTGACCTCCAGCACTTCGGTGCCGGTGTCGGCCCAATCGTGCCCCGGTGTGATCCATTCGTAACTCACTTCCGCATTGGTCAGGACGACCTGGTCGTTGTCCACCATGTCGTAGAAGAAAACCTGGATCTTCACCTTGGTGTGATCGATCGGCGTGTCCGGGCGCACTTTCACTCCCGCCCGCAGGAGGAGCCGCGTCTCGGCCTCGGGATCGGGCTCCGTTTTCAGAGTTACCTCCGAGATACCGAAGGTCGAGCCGTCGGGAATGCCGGCGTCATCCCCCGGTTTGCCAGTCGCCTCGGCCGGCGCGCCGGTTGCGGTCAAGGCCGTGATAGTCCGGCCCTCGGCACCGACGCGCAGCTTCAGGTCGGCCAGCTCGTAGAGGGGTCCGACGACTGCGCCTAACGACTGCAAACGCCGCCAGACTTCGTTCGAACGATCGTAGAGCTGCATCGATTCATAGGTCATGGCCAGCTCGGCCAGAATCTCGGCGTTGCCGGGATCGAGCGCGGTCGCCTGCTGGAGCTTGGCAATCGCATTGGTGGTATCGCTGCGCTCGCGAAAGCCTCGCGCCACCTGCAGTAGAGTCCCGGCGACGGTGTGCGGGGGAGCCGGCGCCTGCCGAACGGTGGCGGGCGGCACCCCCTCCATGGCGGGCAGCTTGACCGGGGCTGCGGATGGCGAGGCGACCGGCTTACCCGTGCGGAAAAGGCGCGCCTCGACCGCCGCCTTCCTCGCTGGGGGCAGGAGTTCATCGTGCGGCGGCCGGGTCCGGAGATAGAGAGCGGTCAGGACTTGGGCAAGCGCGACCGCGCCCAACAGCGAGACTGCGATGGCAAAGGTCTTTTGTGCGCGGCTGACATGGGGAAGGCTGAGCGCGCTCATCGAAGTGACCGTTCCTATCGGAGTGACCGAAAGCTGTCAATGCGCCACCGGGCGAGCTGCGGCAGAGGCCGAGGGCAAGCGGAAATTCCCTAACGAGAAATATCCGTCTGGCTAAGGAGCTTGAAACCCTCGCCCTGGAGGACGGAGCAAGCGCACTCCGTGTCGTCCACATGCATGGCCAGCGCGGCGAGGCCATGCGGCCGGGTGA
>JALYOR010000025.1 GCA_030856765.1 Verrucomicrobiota bacterium
GGGGCGCTGACCCCGGTCGTCCCTAACGTCTCACCCCGGCCGGGGTCAGCGCCCCCCGGCTACAGGAGACTAGATTCGAATTTTCCCCGGGGCACGTCTAGATTGGCGATCGATGGTCGCGCTCAAGGAAGAACTGCTGGAGGAAAAAATCCTCGCCGGCAGGCGCATTTCCGCAGCGGAAGCGCTCGAACTTTACCGCTGGCCGCTGGCCGAACTCGGCGTGCTGGCCGATGCCCGGCGCAATTTGGCAAAGGCCAAATCGTACGAAGCGCACGGACACGAAATCGTCACCTACATCGTCGATCGCAACATCAACTATACCAACGTCTGCAACGTCTATTGCAAGTTCTGCGCCTTCTACCGCACGGAGCGCGACGACGATCATTACGTTCTGACGCATGAGGAGTTCGACCAAAAGCTCGATGAACTGACCGCCGCCGGGGGGGTGCAGATTCTAATGCAGGGCGGGCATCATCCGAAGCTCGGGTTCGATTGGTACCTCGATCTGCTCCATCACATCCGGGAAAAATATCCGCACATCAACATCCACGGTTTCAGCCCGCCGGAGTTCCAGCACTTCGCCGAGACCTTCGAGATGCCGCTGCGGGAAGTGATTACCCGCTTCAAGGAGGCCGGGCTCGGCTCCATCCCAGGCGGCGGCGGTGAGATTCTGGTCGATTCAGTCAGGCAAAAAATCGCACCGCTCAAGTGCAAGAGCGATCAGTGGCTTGAAGTGATGCAGATCGCCCACGAACTCGGATTGAAATCGAGCGCGACCATGATGTTTGGCCACGTTGAAACAATCGAGGATCGTATCCAGCACCTGCAGCGCTTGCGCGACCAACAGGATGCGAGTGGCGGGTTCACCGCCTTCATTTGCTGGACCTTCCAACCGCAGCACACCGTCCTGAAAGTGGAGCAACCGACCGGCTCCGCCGAATACCTGCGCACCCAGGCCCTGGCCCGCATTTTTCTCGATAACATCCCAAACATTCAGAGTTCCTGGGTCACCCAGGGCCCGGCCATCGGGCAGATCGCGCTAAAATATGGCGCAAACGATTTCGGCTCGGTCATGATGGAGGAAAATGTCGTCAGCAGTGCGGGAACAAGTTTTCGACTCGACGCCGTCAAGATCGAGCAGTTGATTCGCGACGCCGGCTACGAGCCGCGCCGGCGCAACAACTGGTATGAGCTTATCTAAACGTCGAAGGCGGCTGATGGGATGCGGATTTCACCGTAAAAGCGGCTTCGACCTGCCTGCCTTTCGCCTTTCACCTGCCTTATTTCTTTGTTTCCTGTCTTGACGTTGCCGCTCGCATTCCCCATCTAATACGCCAGTTCACCTGCGATAGCCGTCCGCCGACCGCTTCCTTGTCTATGAAAAATCTTATCTCCACCATCCGCTTTGCTGCGGTTTTCCTCACGTTAGGCTGGGCTCTCGCGGTGCCGCTGGGAGTGCGAGCCCAAGGAGCGGAAGGCGCACCCATTACTTCGATCGACGTGCGCTACGTCGGGCCGGAGACGATCGCGAAGGATCGCATCCTGGCCAACATGCGGACCAAGGTCGGCGCACCTTATTCCGAGACGACCGTCGAGGACGATATCCGGGCGCTCTACGACACCGGCAAGATCCAGAACGTGCGGATCTTTGGCGAACCGGCTGGCAACGGCGTGCGGGTGCAGGTGATTCTGGCCACTCGGGCGCTGGTGACCGAGATCGAGATCGACGGCGCGCAGAGTTTCAAAGCCAAAGCGATCCGCGGGAAGATCAAGTTCCAAGTGCCCTCCCCGGCGGATGCCGAGAAACTCGAGGAAGGGCGCCAGAACATCATCGATTTCTATCAGCGCAAGGGCTTCACCGGCGTCGACGTGCAATTGCAGGTGGCGACCAATGAGAGTCGCGGGACTGCCCGCGCGATCTACACCATTAACGAAGGCGAGAAGGGGGCGGTGCGCGAAGTCCGCTTCGAGGGTAATACCAAGTTCAGCGACCGCGCTTTGCGGCGCCAGATGAAGACCAAGGCGCGGACGCTGATCTCGTTCTTCGATAAGTCAGGCCGACTCGATCAGGCGCAGTTGCAACAGGATCTCGATAGCGTGCGAGAATTTTATCAGAACAAGGGCTACATCGACGTCACCATTCCCGAAGTGCGTCAGGAGCGAACCCAAAAAGGAGTGCGCCTCGTCGTGGTGGTGAACGAGGGCGTGCAATATCGAATCGGCAAATTGACCTTCCAAGGCCAGGAAGTGGCCAAAGATGCAGGGCTGCGCGCTTTGGTGAAGATGAAAGAGGGCTCGATCTACACGCCGAAGGGATTAAAAGACGACGCCAAGGCCATCACTGACGGTTACGGCGCGGGCGGATTCGTCGACGTCGACCTTGTGCCACAAGGTACTCCGGCGGGTCCCGGTCTGGTCGACCTTACCTACATCATCAACGAAGGGACGCGCTCTTTCGTCGAGCGGGTTAATATCTCGGGCAATACTCGCACCAAAGACAAAGTGCTGCGCCGTGAAATTTCGATTTTGCCTGGTGATGTCTTCAACACCCTGCGCGTCGAGACGAGCAAGAATCGGCTCGAAAACCTCGGCTACTTCGAGAAGGTCGACACTTATCCGGAGGATACCGGCGTGCCCGGCCGCAAGGATCTGCTCGTGCAGGTGCAGGAAAAACGGACCGGCGCGCTCAACTTCGGCGCCGGCTTCAGCACGATCGAAAGCCTGCTCGGTTTCGTCGAGCTGACCCAGGGTAACTTCGATCTTCTCAACTACCCTACCTTCACCGGCGGCGGTCAGAAATTCCGCGCCCGCGTCCAAGTCGGCACCCAGCAGCAGAATTACCTCATTTCGCTGACCGAGCCCTACTTCCTCGACCAGCGGCTGTCGTTAGGCGGCGATATCTTCTATCGCGAGGCGGGCTTCCTCAGTTCCATATACGACCAGCGCAACTACGGCCTCGCGATCAACCTGCGCAAACCGCTCACGCCCTTTCTCTCGGTCAGCCTCGATTATCGGCTGGAGGAGATCGATATCTTTAACGTCGATTTCCTCGCCTCGCCCCTCATCCAGATGGAAGCAGGCAACCGGCTAAAAAGTCAGGTCAGCACCACGGTGCTCTACGACACACGCGACAGCGTCTTCCTCACCCGCCGCGGTCACCGCGTCGTCTTTACTCCGCAGATCGCGGGCGGTTTCCTCGGAGGCAACACTCAGACCTACGGGTTCAACCTCGAGGGCTCACAGTATTTCCTCTTCCCCTACGACATCATCCTCACCCTGAACGGCGAAGTCGGCGTGATCGACAACTGGGGCAGCGGCGATCGCGTGCCGCTCTTCGACCGCCTCTTTCTCGGCGGCGCCAACGATTTGCGCGGTTTCAACTTCCGTGATGTCGGCCCGAAAGACATCAACAGCGAACCGCTCGGCGGCAATACGCTCGCCCGCGCCACGATCGAGGCGACCATGCCGATCATCCCGCGCATCCGCGGGGCGATCTTCTACGACACCGGTTTCGTCAATGCCGGCGCCTACGATTTCGGCACCTCGCACCTCGTCTCCGACGTAGGTGTCGGTCTGCGCCTCGATTTGCCGGTCGGCCCGCTCAAGATCGATTATGGCATTCCGCTGCAAAAGGATAACAACTCCAACGGCGGCAAGATCCAGTTCAGCGTCGGCTACCAATTTTGAACGAAAGGCTGCACTTGCAGTCTATACCGTTCCCAATTACCAGTCTGACCCTACATCTATGAAAAAGCTTATCCTCGTGGCCGTTCTTTCCGCCTTTGCGCTCCCAGCCGGAGCCTTCGCGCAGATGAAAGTCGGCACAATCGACATGAATCGCGCCTTCAAGGAATACAACAAGACTAAGGACGCGGAGACCAAAATCAACGATGCCAAGAGCTCGGCCAAGAAGGAATACGACGATCGCGCCGATTCCTACAAGAAGGCGCTCGACGAGATCAATAAGCTCAATCAGCAGCTCGAGGCCCCAGCCCTGAGCGCGGAAGCAAAGACTTCGAAGGCGAAAGAGCGCGACGAAAAGATCGCCAGCATCAAAAACATGGAGCGCGAGATCAACGAGTTCCGGCAGACCCGCGAGAAGCAACTGCAAGAGCAGGCCGTGCGGATGCGTGACGGAATCGTCAAAGAAATCACCGATGTCGTCATGACCAAGGTCAAGGCGACCAACATGGACCTCGTGTTCGACTCCTCCGGCGTGAGCCTGAATGGTGTGCCGACGGTGATGTTCGCCAAGCCGGAGATGGATTTCACCACGGAAGTCGTGACCCAGTTGAACAAGGCCAACCCGCCGGCCGCGGCTGCGCCCAAGGCGCCCGCCAAAGCCGCCGAGAGCCCGGCGAAAAAGCCCTAACGAGCTCCGCGGTTTTACGAAATGAGAACGCACGCCAACCGCGTGCGTTCTTTTTTTGCTGGCACGCTCCGGACCGGCGGCGGATGGTCGCCGGTGGGTTTCCGAGGGAAGGTTGCAACCTGGTTCAGCGCGAGCCTCCTCGCCTTTTCCGCTCTTGCGGCCGCACCCGCCTGGGAGAAAACGGTCGGCCCTCTCACCCGCGGTGACTTTCCCAATCCCCGCCCGCTGATCGCGACCTACCATTTCGGCTGGAACGATCTCGTGGCTGCCCAAGCCGAGATTCAGTTTGGCAAAAGTGACCAGCGCCTCCAGTTGATCGGCACCGGCGGGACGGTCGGCCTCGTTCGCGCGCTCTGGAAGTTCGATACCAACTATCGCGCCCAGGCTGACGCGAAAACGCTCCGGCCCGCCTCCATGCATCAGGTCGAGGAGATGCGCAGCAAAACGGTCGTGACCGACCTCAGCTTTAGCAAGAATGGGGTCGAGCGAGTGCGGAGCGACAACCAAACGAAAAAGAAACCGAAGCCCAAAATCTTCGACTTCCCCGGCGGCGTCTTCGACATGCATTCCGCCCTGCTTTTTCTCCGCAGCCAGCCCCTGCGCGAAGACGACGTCTACCGCGTGGTGGTTTATCCGTCCACCAGTCCATTCCTTGCCACCCTCAAGGTTGTCGAGCACGCCCCCATCACCGTCGCGGCTGGGACCTATCCGGCCATCAAGCTCGAGGTCCAGTTGAATAAGGTCACCAAGAAGCGCGAACTCGGGCCGCACAAAAAGTTCCGACACGCCAGCGTCTGGGTTTCGGACGACTCCGACCGGCTCCTCTTGCGGGTGGAGGCGAGCATTTTCGTCGGCCAGGTCTTTGCCGAACTACAAAGCGTCCGCTTCCCCGAGGCCAAGCGCTAGGCGACCGCGATCCGCCTACCGATCTGGCACCACTTCCCCGCGATAGACCGGGCGGCCCAGAAAGCGGCGCGGCGCGGGACGGAAACCCCGGGCGTGTTGTCCGGGAAGCAGGCCCAGCGTCGCCAACGTTTCCATGTTGAGCCGGCCATTGGGGATAAGCCCGGACCGAGCCTGGAAAGCGCGCACGGCCACGTAAGTCCCGGGCCCGAATTCGCCATCGATGCCGCTCCGATAATACCCGGAGCGGGCCAGAAGAGTCTGTGCCCCGACAATGACGTGCCGCTGCAAATCCGGCGGGGCCAACTCGTAGGGCGTCCCGGCGAAAACTCCGTTCACGGTCGGCGACGGCGGTCCCGGGCGGGCGACGTAGGGCGGAGCGGGCCCGCGCCGGGCCGGATTGTTGCGATCTTCGGGAAAAATTTCAGCCGATTGGGTCGGCGGCGCCTGATCGTCGTCCGGTTCCTCCTCTTGCGCCTCTGCAACTGGCGATGAGGAGGTGGCGGATCGCGCCGCACCGGAGCCGACGCCCAAAGAGCGCAACGTTTCCGCATCGATCTGGCCGGTGATCTGCAATCCATTGCGAATCTGGTAACGCCGGATCGCCGCGGTCGTATCGGCCGTCTTCTCTCCGGTCACATCCCCGTAGTAGAATCCCTGATCTTTCAACGCCCGTTGCACGGCGGACGTGGTCTGGTCCGCGCGCATCGCCCCCGGACCGAGTAGGAGAAAAACAAGAAGAGCAAAGCTGGCGCGTTTCATACCTGCATTCGACGATTCGTATTTTGCGGTTATTCAGGTCGGGCCGCCGCCGCTACCGCCAGGGTCGGCTCGCCCCGGCGGTTGGCTTCGCCATAACGCTGTAAACCGTCGCTGATCGCGGTGGCGATCTCCTGCCGGTACTCGGTCGTCGCCAATTTCGTCGCGTCGGCTTTGTTCGTGATAAAGCCGCCTTCCACCAAGGCCGCGGGATGGCGCACCCTGGCAATAACGTAAAACTGCTCCGACTTGATTCCGCGATCCACCGCCCGCGTGCGATCAACCAGCGCCGCTTGGAGACAACTGGCCAGGCTTTCACTCCGGGCCGCGAGGAGGCTGCCCTTATCGGCTTGGTGGACGAACGGCAGCCAGGATAAAAATCCCGCCGGTCCAGTCGACTGCCGCACGGCATAATAAGTTTCCACACCGGAGGCCCCCGCGCGCTCGCCATCGTTGAAGTGGATGCTCACAAAAAGGCAGTGGTCCTCCCGGTTTCCGACCGCAGCGCGTTCCGCGAGGGAAAGGTAGCGGTCGTTTTCGCGCGTCAGGATGGTCGAATAACCCGCCGCACGCAGGAGCAGCTCGGTCCGCTGGGCCACGTCGAGGGTGAGATCTTTTTCCTGCACCGTTCCGCACATCGCGCCGGAATCCCGTCCGCCATGCCCCGCGTCGAGCACCACCACCGGCCGATGCTCGCCCCGCGAAGAGGGCGGGCGCGGCGCGTTCACCGGATGCATCGGCACCGGCAAACGGACGAACCACACGAACGAGATCGTTAATAAAAGCAACCCGAGCCACGGGATGGCGCGCCGCATGATGTCTTCTTACTCAACCACCGTGCCGCAGGCAAATGCGCATTGGGTGCTGGTGGTTCCCCGCCCGCTGGATCGCCGCTAGGTGACGAGCCCGGCCAGTTCCTCGCCCGTGATCGAGCGGTAGCGAATCGCGCTCGTCCCGGTTCGCCCCAGCACGCACACTTCCAGCATCGCGCCCTTCAGCTTTTCTTCCCGATTCTTCCGCAACGCTTCGCGCGACGGAATCTCCTTCGTCGCTTCCTCAGGCGGAGGGAGGTCGCCTACGCTCCAGGCGTCGAGCGCCACCTTCATCGCGGCATTCAGAGTGCCTTTCGGATCGTGATCGCGCCCGAGCAATTCCTCCATCAGTTCCGTCGCGCGCGCTGTTCCGCTGATCGCGCTGAACCGAGGCGGTTGGGTGTCGGCAGCCGCCCCGCTGGCCGCGATCGCGCCGTCATATTCCACCCGAAGGAAAAGATCGTCTGCCGGGGTGGCGCCCACTTCGGCGAATATCATCCGGGCCAGATAAGGCGCCCCATAAACCTGTTCAAAAGCAGTCTTGAGCAGCGGGCTGAGCGAATAAAACGCCAGCCGACGGAGCGAGACATCGGCCGCGGAGCGCGTGAACCCTTCCGTGCTCGCCAGCTCGATCGCCGCCATCCGCAACCGCTCGATATCCCCGGGATGCCCGATCGCTCCCATCGCGATGCGATCGTAAATCTCAAACAGCTTTTGCCGCGCCCGCCCGACCGTGACAAAGAGAATTCCGTCGCGATAACTCACCGCCGCGATCGGACTACCGGGCGCGAGTTGCGTCTCGATGTACTCGCGCCGGTTCGCGATCGCCTCGACCCAACGATACGGCTCTTCGGTCATGCGACAGTGCGCTTGAAGCGCGCAGCGATTTGTTTTTCCGGCAGCGTCTTGATGCCATCGCGCGAAATGATCTTGATCAGCGGGAAGATCTTCGCGTTTCGATCCACTCCGCCTGTCGCCGTATCGGCCTCGGCTGCGGTATCGAGGGCGCGCAAGGCCACCGTCATGGCGTCATCCTCGCGCAGCTTGTGCAGCGGTTTCTTGCCCCAATGATTTTCGTAGAACAATACGCCCCGCACCGCCGGCGAGCCCGACCCGGTGGCGGCATATTCCGCGACCTCAAACTGCGCTCCCATCGCATCGTAGAAATACAGACGCGCCTGTCCCTCCCCGGCGAAATCGTAAGTGGCGAAAATCGGCACCACCACACCGACGCCCTGCATCACGAAGCCGAAATTATCCCGCAGTAATTTCGAGAGCGCGCGCACCTTGCCATCGACACTCATCTCCTGGAGCTGGGTCCGTCGAAAATATTGCAACGAATGCTCAAGCACTCGCGCCATTTCCCAGGCAGTGGCCGGCACGCCCGCGATCGCCATGATCGAGTGCCGATCGATCTCCAGCACCTTGTCGGCTCGATCGTAAACCACCGTATTGCCGGCGGTCGCCCGCCGATCACCCGCGACCAGGACTCCATCGGCAAACTTGAAGGCCAGAATCGTCGTCGCCTGCGTAGGGGTAAAAAAAGTCCCCCCAACATTGCCGCTCGCGGTGGGCAGCAGGGCCGCTTCGTGCAGCAAACCATGCCGCCGCAAGAGCGCGGGAAAATCAGACGCGCTCGCGCCTAACGATTCGTTGGTCACTGCCCGGTGCGCTGCCGGTAGCGCTTCGATTGGTTCGGATCCACTTTGCGCATTTTCTCGAGCAGATCGCGCGTGTCCGGCTTGGAAACGTCGGGCGATCTGGGCCCGCCGCCATCACCCTGCTTGGGCCCCCATGGCACCGGTGCCACCGGTTTTTCCGTCCGTTCTGGCATAGAAAAACGCTACCGCCTCCCAGCCGAAAACGCAAACTGCTGCCGGCTTGCCAGCACCGAATGAAGATGTCAAGCTTGGCCCATGATTTGTCGCACTCTCGCGCCCCTTTTTTGCAGCGCCTGGCTCGGAACCGCCGTCCTCGCCCAAGACCCAACCCCCGCCGCCGCCGGCACGGAAGCCTCCGAGATTCTGAGCCTGAGCAAAAAGATCGATCAGCAAAATTTGAAAATCGATCTCCTCTCGCAACAAATCCTTCGTTTACAGCAGGAGATCGAACATCCCAAAGCCGATGGCCCCGACCACACTATTCCGACAGCCACCGCTATTTCTTCGCCGCTGCCGGCGGACGCCAACACCCATGTCGTCGCCAAAGGCGAAACGCTTACCTCGATTGCCAAGCAGCACAAAGTGACCATCGACGAGCTGCAAAAATTGAACCACATCGAGAACGATCGAAAACTGCAGATCGGCCAGACCTTGGTCATCCCGGGCTCGGCCACACCAGCCTCCGCGACGTCCGCTTCGCCCTCCCCGAACGCGACCGCGCCTAACGAATAGATGGATTCGGCTTCAAGCCAGGAGTGGTTTCTCTGCAAGCATGAGGACGGCAGCGTCTTCGGCCCGCTGCCTTTCGAACAGGTGCGCCGCTGGGCCGCCGCGGCCCAGGTCGCCCCACAGGATAAACTTTCCCACGACCAGCAGACCTGGCTCAAGGCGCCCATGTTTCCCGAGCTGCAAATGGACTGGCTGGTCGAAGTCACGAGCGAACGCTACTACGGACCGACCACACTCGGTGCGGTCCAGGAATTTCTCCGGCTCGGCGAGATCGGGGAGGAGACTTTCGTGATCAATTCCTGCGACGGCGCCCGGCTGCAGATTTGCGAATTGACTCATCTTCTCGATTTGCCGGAGCGGGAGGACGAAGATTCGGCCGACGGAATCGGAGGCGCGCCGGCCGCCACCACCATGGCGATCAACTTGCGCGAGCGCATTAGCGGCCTCGAGCAAAGCCTGGCCGAGGAACGAAGGGCGCTCGAAGAATGCGAAGCGCGCTATTTCGAGCTGGAGGCGCGTTACCACGAATTGCGCAGCGCGCGGGCATTGTAGCCGGGGACGCTGTCCCCGGCCGAGCTTTTATCCTGAGACAATTGGCGAGCGTCCTATCCCCGACTGGGGACGGCGTCCGCGGCTACAGCGCGACGAGCGGGATCTCTTGCTCCGCCGTGTCGAGAAAACTTTGCTCGCAGAGCCGCGCATACTTCCCGCCTAACGACAGCAACTCCGCGTGTGTCCCGCGCTCGATGATCCGGCCGCGATCCATCACGAGGATTTGATCCGCGCGCACGATGGTGGAAAGCCGATGCGCGATCACGATGCAGGTGCGGTGGAACATCAGGTTCTCCAGCGCCTCCTGGATCAGGCGCTCGGTCGCCGTATCGACGCTGGCCGTGGCTTCGTCGAGAATCAAAATCGGCGGATCCTTGAGCAGCGCACGGGCAATCGAGAGCCGCTGCTTTTCTCCTACGCTCAGCTTCACTCCGCGTTCGCCGACGACGCTGTCGAGTCCGTTAGGCAAACGCTCGATGAAGTCCCGCGCCCTGGCCGCTTCGGCCACCTCGAACAGCTCCTGGTCCGATGCCCCCGGTTTCCCGAAGAGCAAATTTTCCCGGATCGTCCCGTTGAACAAAAAGCTTTCCTGCGTCACCACCCCGACCGCTCCCCGCAAAAACGGCAGACTGAACTCGCGCAGCGGTCGGCCATCGACCCGGATTTCGCCCGAGGTGAATTCGTAGAAGCGCGCGAGCAGATTGACCACGGTCGATTTCCCCGCGCCTGTCGCGCCAACCAGCGCGATCGTTTCCCCGACTCGCGCGTGGAAGGAGATATCACTCAAGGCCGTCAGACCTTTGGCGTAACTGAAGCTCACTGCCTCGTACTGAATATCGCCGCTGATTTTGTCCGGGCTTCCGCTCCCGTTCTCCAACCGAATCGGCTCCGCCGGTTCATCCAGAATCTCGAAAACGCGTTCCCCGGCCGCGCGCCCGGCCTGCACCAGCTGATTCAATTGGTGCAACCGAGCGATCGGTTCGTAGAGCAAACCGGTGAGCATGATAAACGCAATCAGATCGCCCACCTGCATCGCGCCCTGCAGGACGGCAGAAGCGCCAAAGGCGAGGACGAGCACGACCCCGAAGGCATCGACCAATGCCATTGATGGGCTGTAAATCGCCCAGACCCGCATGACCACGATCGTCGCCCGGCGCAGTTGTTCGCTCACGCGATTGAACCGCCCGTGTTCCTCGTTCTCGCGCACGTAACTCTTGATCTGCCGGATCCCGCCGAGGTTATCGAGGAGAAGGGCATTCATTGCCGAAGCAGCCTTCCGCTGCTGCCGGTAACGGCGATGCGCGGTGAGCGTGTACCAAAGAGCTCCGCCAATCAGAAAAGGCAGAGGCGTCATCGCGATGAGAGTGAGTTTGGCGTTGAAATAAAACATCACGCCGCCGACCACGATCACCTGCAGCGCCGCGACCAAACCCTGCTCGATTCCATCGATCAGCACGCGCTCAACCGCATTCACATCCTCCAGCACCCGCGTCATCAGGTCGCCGGTCGCGCGGTTATCGAACCATTTCAGCGGGAGCAGTTGAATGTGAGAATAAAGGTCGCTGCGCAGATCGAAAATGACGCGTTGCTCGAAGGTGTTGTTGAGCAGGATCCGCAACGAGTTGAAGCCGTGCTGGAGCAAAAAAGCGAGCGCCGCCAGGAGCGCCAGAGGCACCAGACGATCGGCGCGGTGCTGGTGCACCACCTCGTCGATCATCAGTTTCGTGACCGCCGGGAAAACGATAACCATCATCGTCCCGAGGACGGCGCAGGCCAGCGTCCCGCTCGCCATCCAGGGATAGCGTTTGAGATAAGCAAAGACGCGCCAGACCGTTTTCATATTCTGCGAGGTCAAGTTCAGTGGAGCCCTGCGGGAGCGCAAGCCTGCGCGTTCCGCGACGGTGGTGCGAGACTCCGCACCATTTGCGCTGGGTCCCCGGCGTTCTAATCTGCGGCGTGATCATCGAGGAAATTTTTACATCGCCCGGGCACAACTACTTCGGGCACCACGGCCAACCGCCGGGCGGCCACCCGCTCGTCGCGACGGACACGATCGAATGCGTGGCCGGTCACGGTATCCGCGGCGATCGCTTCTTCGATTTTAAGGACGACTACAAGGGGCAAATCACCTTCTTCTCCCGCGAAGTCTTCGATTTGCTGGGACGCGAATTCGGCCTCGCAACCAAGTCGGCGGGCGTCCTGCGGCGTAACGTGATCGTTTCCGGAATCGAATTACTCCGATTGATCGGGCAGGATTTCGAGCTTCAGGGCGTGCAGTTCAGCGGCACCGCGCACTGCGCGCCGTGCGATTGGATGAACACCGCGTTCGCTCCCGGGACTGAGGAATTTCTCGCCGGTCGCGGAGGCCTGCGCGCCCGGATCCTGAGCGACGGTCGTCTTAAGACTGGCGATGCTTATTTGAAAATTCTGCAACGCGCACAGGAAAGCGCCTAACGATGCTTTTCAGCGCCCTCCTCCTCGCCGGTGGAAAATCATCGCGCATGGGCCAGGACAAGGCCTTTCTCGAAATCGCGGGCGAGCCGCTCTGGCGTCGCCAAGTCGAAACGCTGGCGCGCTTGTCGCCGGCGCAGTTGATCATTTCGGGGCCGACGCGGGCAGAGTGGAGCGCTTACGAAAACATCCCCGACCAGCACGCGAACGGAGGACCGCTCGCCGGATTCGCTTCGGCTTGGCAAATTTGTCGCACGCCGCACCTGCTCGTCCTGGCCGTCGATCTTCCCGCGATGACGAGCGATTATCTCGGGTCGCTTCTGAAGCGATGTGCGGAGGGCCGAGGCGTGGTCCCGCAACGGGACGGACGCTTTGAGCCGCTGGCCGCCATTTATCCCGCCGGCTGCCGCGCGCTGGCCGAGCAGAACTTGAAAACTGGCGACTGCTCGATGCAGATGCTTGTTCGTCGCGCCTTGGAGGAGAACCTCCTCGTCGCACGATTAGTTTCGGAAGCGGAGGCCTCTCTTTTCTTCAACCTGAATACGCCGGCCGACCTGTGAAAAAACATGCCGCCGCCCGCTCGATCGAACTGGTCAAGGTTCGACCTCACGAATCGCCGGCTCGGCAGACAGACGAAGTGGCGGTCGAGGAACCGCTCGAGATCCGCGTCGAAGGTCACAGCGTCGCGGTGGTGATGCGGACGCCGGGCCATGATCGCGAACTCGCCGCCGGGTTCGCCCTCACGGAAGGGATGGTGCGGGAGAGCAAAGAGATCTTCGAAATTACTTCTTGCCTAACGACAGAGGCATCGAGCGAAAATGTGATCAATATCGCGCTGTCCGACCCGGCGCGTTTCGACGCCACGAGGCTAAGCCGCCACATTTTCACCTCGTCGAGTTGCGGAATCTGCGGCAAAGCCACGATCGACGCAGCGTTGCAGCAATTCGCGCCGATCGCGTCGGCTCCGATGATCGAGGCAGGCACTCTGCTCCGGTTGCCCGACAAGCTGGCGGCGGCGCAGGAAACATTTCAACGCACAGGAGGCTTGCATGCCTGCGCGCTCTTTGACGCGAAAGGCGAACTCATTCTCCTGCGTGAAGATGTCGGGCGGCACAACGCACTCGACAAGCTGATCGGGAATGAGCTCCTGGCCGGGCGCCTCCCGTTAGGCAACTGCATTCTTCTCCTGAGCGGACGCGTCTCCTTCGAGATGACCCAAAAGGCGCTCGCCGCGGGGATCGCGCTGATCGCGGCGATCTCTGCCCCGACCAGTTTAGCGGTGGAGTTTGCACGCGCCCATAATCAAACGTTGGTCGGTTTTCTGCGCGAGGGGACGATGAACGTTTACGCCGGGGCAGAACGTATCCCTCGTTAGGCACGTCTTGTCATCCCGAGCCGGCGCAGCGCGGCGAGGGACCCCGCAGTCGAAGTAGAGGCGTTCTGGTCGCGAGTAAGCTTGGATTGAACTGGGAGGTCCTTCGCCGTCTACGCGACTCAGGATGACAAATTGCCGTGACCCGTGCCGCGGCTTTTGAAAGTGAGCTCCGCGACGCCCGATTTATCCAAGTCGCCCAGTCCTTTCTCTATCATCAGGTCGTACTGCGCCTTGGTCGCCCGGGCGAGCGGCAATTGTAGCCCCGCGTTTTCCGCCAGCTGGAGCGCGATTCCACTATCCTTGGCCGCGTGCGCGGCAGAAAAAAAGCAGGCGTGATCGCGGTTTTGCATGTCTTCCCCGTCGGTCTGCAAAACGCGCGAGCCCGCGCCGGTTTCCGAGAACACCTCGCGTAACATCGTCAGGTCGAGCCCGAGCGCGTCGCCCAAGCCCAGGCCTTCGGCGAGCCCGGCGGTGTTGATATTCATCACCATGTTAACGAGCGCTTTGACCTTCGCGGCTTCGCCTGATCTGCCGATATAACGGATCGTTTTCCCGAGCGCCTGCAGCACCGGCTCGGCGCGATCGAAGGCCTCTTTCTCCCCGCCGCACATCAAATAGAGCGAACCTTCCCGCGCCTGCGTGATGCTCGAGGCCATGCAAGCCTCGATCGTCTGCGCGCCCGCTTTCTGGGCCTGGCCTTCCACTTCGAGATGCACCGCGGGCGAGATGGTGGCGCAGTTGATGAAAAGCTTGCCCTTCGCGTTGACGAGCAGGTTGTCATCCGGCGCGCAAAAAATTTCCCGCATCGCGGCGTCGTCCGACACGACGGTAAGGATGGTCTCCGCCGCCGCGGTCACTTCGCCTAACGATTGGCTGGCGAAACTGCCAAGCTCCTGCGCCAGCGTCGTCGCGATCGGGCGGTGCGCGTCGTAGACCGCGGTGACGTGATACCCTTTTTCCTTGAGACGGCGCGCCATGTTCGCGCCCATCCGACCGACTCCGACAAAAGCGACGTTCACTAAATCAAATGCGCCCGGCAAAGAACGGGTTGTATTTCTTCTCTTCGCCCACCGTGGTGAGGGGACCGTGCCCCGGACAGAGCACAGTGTCGTTAGGCAAAGTGAGGATCTTTTCCAGGTTGTTCCGAATCGCATCCTCGTAGGAAACGTTCCCTCCCCCCATCGAACCGGCGAAAAGCGAGTCACCCACGATGGCGACCGGTTGATCCAGTCCGCGGACAAAGAAGGTCGTCCCTCCCGGCGAATGCCCGCAGGTCAGGAACGATTCGATCGTTAAGCCACCGAGATGAAAAATCACTCCTTCCCTCAGCGGCTGCGTTCCCGGCAATTCTTCGCGGTCGGAGAGATAAACCGGCGCGCCGCTCTCCCTCGCCAGCCGCTCGAGGTCGGCGACATGATCGGGATGGGCGTGGGTGAGGAGAATCAGATCAATCTTGAGGCTCTCTTTCTTCGCCCTTTCGAGCATGGCGGAGCAATTGGCCCCACTGTCGAAGGCGACGGCTTCTTTGCTCGCGGGATCCCAAACGAGATAGGAGTTCACCTGCATGTCGTGGTAGGGCATGTTGAATTGCGCCAACCCGTCCAGCTTGATCTCGTCCGGCTGCCATTTTTCCAAAACCAGGGCCGCGATGGCATCGCGATCAAGGTCGAGAATGGGGGCGACGTGGTCGCTCGTGGCCCGATCGAAGTTACCGTCGCGCAAAGCGCGGATCGCTTCCACGCTCGCGCCTGATTTTTCCGCGAGCTGACTGTCGGAGATTCCAAGGCCGCGTTGTGCCTTGCCAATGATATCGGTGAAGTTGTCTTCGAGTGGGATTGACATACACCACTTAAAAAGCAACGCGGCTCGGTGTCGAGTACGTTTGATGCTGAGGCAACTCCGCGAGGCGCGAGGTGGCGAGCGCCGCCACTTCCGAAGCCAGCGTGGCCAGCGGCAGCGGTGAGCCGTTCTCTTTTTCGACCGACGTCATGTTCACATCGGTGATCCCGCAGGGGGTGATCGCTTGGAAGGGCGAAAGATCGCCGCTCACGTTGAGGGCAAAGCCATGCATCGTGATCCAGTGCCGCACCCCGACCCCGATCGAGGCGATCTTGCGCCGCTCCACCCACACCCCGGTGAGGCCAGCGCGAGTGGTGGCGACGATTTTGTGGGGCGCGAGCAACTCGATCAGGAGCGATTCGATCCAGCGCAAATAGCAGTGTAAATCCTGGCCGTAACGGCGCAGATCGAGCAGAAAATAGCCGACCAGTTGTCCCGGCCCATGATAGGTCGCCTGCCCCCCGCGATTGATCGCGACCAGCGGATGCGGCAGGTGAGTCGCGCCGCGCAGGCTCGATTGATCCGGGGTGCGGCCAATGGTGTAAACCGGCTCGTGCTCCAAGAGCCAGAGCTGATCAGGCAGTTCCGGCGCGGCGCATTTCTGCCTAACGAATTCTTCCTGACGCGCGAGCGCGTCCTGGAACGAAATCCGACCGAGCCATTTCGTTTCGAGCGCTGGATTCATATCCGCACGCCGGCAGGAAGTCCGAGCCGCACCGCTTCCTGCGCCCGGAGATGGGTCAGGCCAATGGCGAGCGCATCGGCCGCGTCGGGGCCGGGTGTCTCTGTGAGGCTAAGCAGCGCGCGAACCATGAAAGCGACTTGCGACTTGTCGGCCGAACCGTTGCCGACGGTTGCCTGCTTGATCCGTTTGGGCGCGTATTCGAAGACGGGCAGGCCGCGCTCTGCCGCGGCCAGAATGGCGGAGCCGCGGGCCGCGCCGAGCGTGATCGCGGTCTTGTAGCTCTGCACGTAGATGACTGACTCGAGCGCGCAGCAATCGGGCTCGTGGGCGTGAATTAGCTCCGCCAACCGATCGCGGATAAAGACCAGACAGGACGACATCGGGAGCGAAGCCGCATTATGGATGACCCCGAAATGCAAAGCCTGGAACTTGCCTCCCCCGGCCGCCTCGATAATGGCGACGCCGCAATTGCGCAGGGAAGCATCGATCGCCAGAACGCGCATCGTTAGGCAACAGTTTTGCCGTGGTGGGAAGGCATGGTTTCAGCTTAGGAGCGCCCGCGCCGCCTTCAAGCAGGGAGATGCGAGCGCGCGGGTAGCGCGCACTTTTCCGAGTGCTGGTCGCGCTGTTCCAGAGTGACGAACTTTCCTGGCCGGTTGGGCAGCCAGTTTGGAAGCCCATTAACCCTCGTCGGGACGCTGGGCAAAGTTCGCGACGGCGGGACACCGTCGCCAGCACTCGAGACGAGTGCGCTACCCATGGCCGTCGCGCTCGCGGCCGGCGCTCGAGATGCTGGCGGCCAACCCACATTCGACAGGATCGCGGACCTGCGTTCCATTGCTGCCATGGTGGAATTTTCCCAGCCGCAGGGTCAGATCTCTCGCCGGCACGCGCTCCTTCGCTTCGGCCTTTTGTCCTCGCCTAAGGAATGATGAACTTCATCTGCGCAACCTGCGGGACGCAGTTTGGCAAGACCGCGGAGCCGCCCCCGGAGTGCCCCATCTGCGAGGACGTGCGCCAATACGTGCCCCCGGGCGGTCAACAATGGACGACCCTGGAAAGGTTGCGGACTCGACACCGTAACGCCTGGGAGAGCTACGAGCCGGGGTTACTCGGGATCGGGTCGACGCCGGAATTCGCGATCGGGCAGCGCGCTCTCCTGCTCCGCACGGACGAGGGAAATTTTCTCTGGGACTGCATCAGCCTGCTCGACGACGCCACCGGCGCGCTCATTCGTTCGTTAGGAGGACTGCAGGGGATTGCCATCTCTCATCCGCACTATTACTCGACGATGGTGGAATGGAGCCGCGCCTTCGACGACGCGCCCATCTACCTGCACGCGTCCGACCGGAAATGGGTCATGCGCCCGGACGAGACGATCAGGTTCTGGGACGGGGAGACGAACGAGCTCGCTCCCGGGGTCACCCTCCTCCGCTGCGGTGGACACTTCACCGGCGGCACGATTTTGCATTGGCGAAATGGCGCGGAAAACCGCGGCGCGCTCCTCACCGGCGATGTCGTGGCGGTCACGCCCGATGGGATGGTGAGTTTCATGTTCAGCTACCCGAACGCGATCCCGCTGCCGGCGCGCGCGGTCGAAACGATCGGACAAAAAGTGTCCGAGCTCGCTTTCGACCGGATCTACGGCGCGTTCTGGGCGCGGGTCGTCCCGTCCAACGCGCAGGAGATCGTGCGTCTCTCCATCGCGCGCTATCTCGCCGCGATCGATTCGTTAGGCCCAGCGGGCCGGGCCTGAGCCGGGGCTGGCGGGCACGGACCGGAGAAGATTCTCGACGAATTCCCACACCGCTGCCATAGACAGAAGCGCAGCGAGAAGAGCAAACCGATGGCAATCAGAATCGCGCAAGCCCAAACCGACTCCGACATCTCGCGCTGCTTCCCGGTCATGCGGCAATTGCGCCCTCATTTCGAGGAGGAGGGGAAATTTGTCGAACAAGTTGAACGCCAGCGGCGCGAGGGATTCCGAATGGCTTTCCTGGAAGACGGCGGCGCGGTCCGCGCGGTCGCCGGTTACCGGATGTCCGAATCGCTCTTTGGCGGGCGGTTTTGCTACGTCGATGATCTGGTAACCGATGCGGATGGTCGTTCGTCAGGCTATGGCGGCGCCTTGTTCGACTGGCTGGTGGCGGAGGCGCGGGCCGCCGGCTGTGGGAAGCTGGAATTGGATTCGGGCGTGCAGCGCTTTGCCGCCCATCGTTTCTATCTCACGAAGCGAATGATCATCGCGTCGCATCATTTCTCGCTGGAGTTGTAGGCCGACCGCTCCGGTTTAGGGCAGCGAAAAGTAATCGGCGCTCTGATAGTTGCCGTCTACGGTTTTCACGATTTGCATCAGGACATCGTTAACCAGCGTGCTGGCCCCGAAACGGAAAAGATCGGGCGTGAGCCAGTCGTCGCCTAACGTTTCCTTGACCATCACCAGATAAGCCAGCGCCTGCTTGGCGTTCCGAATGCCGCCGGCCGGTTTCATTCCGATCCGGACCCCGGTCTCGTAGAAGTAATCGCGGATCGCTTCCAGCATCACCAGCGTGACGGGGATGGTGGCGGCGGGCGCGATCTTCCCCGTGGATGTCTTGATAAAGTCGCCACCGCCGCGCATGCCGATTTCGCTCGCCAGCCGCACATTGTCGTAGGTCTGGAGTTCCCCGGTTTCCAAGATCACTTTTAGGTGCGCGCTCCCGCACGCTTCTTTGACCGCGGCGATTTCGTCGAAGACGCGATTATAATCCCCGGCCAGAAAAACGCCGCGATCGATCACCATGTCGATCTCGTCAGCGCCATCGCCCGAGGCACGGCGGACTTCCTCGAGTTTTAAATCGAGCGGCATAAGACCGGTAGGAAAAGCCGTCGCGACAGACGCCACCTTGACCCCCGAGGTACCGAGAAAGCGCTTCGCGACGCGGACCAGATTGGGGTAGACGCAAACCGCGGCGCACGACGGCACTTCGTAGCGCGGATCGGTCGGCTGCATCGCCTTGCGACAGAGAAACGCGACTTTTCCCGGCGTATCTTTTCCTTCCAGTGTCGTCAGGTCCATCATCGACACGGCGAGCTTTAGCCCCGCGAGTTTGGCGGAAGTCTTGATACTGCGCTTGGTAAAGGCGGCCGCGCGCTCTTCGATCATGACCTGATCGACGCTGGGCAGGTCCCAACGATCGCGCAGGGCGTTGTGACGGTTTTGAACGGCGGGTAAAGTTTTCAAGTCGAGCGAGGTTAACGAAATTGTCTCGGCGTGTCGATAGAGCGGCTGTAGCCGGGGACGCTGTCCCCGGTCACTCGCGGCCCGAGCCAGGGTGGCAGATTCACCCGCTTTCGACGTTCGACCGGGGGACAGCGTCCCCGGCTACAACTGATCTCCGAGCACGGTGAGCGCGATCTCACGCCGGTGCGACGCTCGCCGATGCTCGAAAAGAAAAATTCCCTGCCAGCGGCCGAGCTGCATCCGACCGTTCACGATCGGGATCACCTCGCTGGTGCTGGCTAGAACGGAGCGAATGTGCGAGGTGCTGTCGTCAGCTCCCTCCGCGGTGTGCTCGAACCAAGGCGTGTCCTCCCGGACGAGGCGCTCGAAAAATTTCACGAGGTCGCGCCGCGCGCTCGGGTCGGCGTTCTCCATGATGATGAGGCTGCAACTGGTGTGCCTAACGAACACGGTGACGGTGCCGTTTTTCGCCCCACTCTCCTTTACCGTGCTTGCCACCTGTTCGGTGATTTCGTAGGTGCCCTTGCCGCGGGTGGAGACGGTAAAGCTCGCGGAAAAAATGCGCATCGCCGGGGGCCATGTTAGACGCAGCCTCCGGCGGCGGCAATGGACGCCCCTCCGGCGCGTTGTCCCGGTCGCTCTTCCGCCCTAGGTTCCTTGGGCCTCACCAACCGCAAAAAGCAATGTCCGCGCAAAGTTCCAACGCCGTTCTCATGATCAGGCCGAGCCGGTTTTTCCCGAACCCCGAAACCGCGCTGGATAATGCCTTCCAACAGGAAGCAGACGAAAGCACCGCCGATCTCGTCTCGACCCGCGCGGCGGTGGAATTCGAACGCGCGGTCGAAGCGCTACGGCACGCGGGCGTCTGGGTGCACGTCTTTGACGACACCGCCGAGCCGCCCAAACCGGATGCCGTTTTCCCTAACAATTGGTTCTCGACTCACCCGGATGGTCGGGTCGCGCTTTACCCGATGTATACACCGTCCCGGCGAACCGAACGGCGACTCGATCTCATCAATCGTCTGCGCGAATCCCACCGCATCACGGGAGTGATCGATTATTCAGACTTCGAAGAACGCGATCTTTTCCTCGAAGGCACCGGCAGCCTGGTCCTGGACCACGTTCAGCGGCTCGCCTACGTCTCCCTTTCACGCCGGGCTGATCGCGAGCCGCTGGAGAAATTTTGCGCCGATTTCGATTTCGAACCGGTCACATTCCAGAGTGCCGGAGTCGATGGCCAGGCGATTTATCACACCAACGTGATGATGTGTCTCGGGACAGAATTCGTTCTCATCGGGCTCGATTCGATCACCAACCGCCAGGAAAGGGAAAAGGTCCGGACCCGGCTGGAAGGCAGCGGGAGAACCATCGTGGAACTCTCGCGACATCAGATCGAAAACTTCGCCGGCAATGCGCTCGAGCTCCGCGGTGCGGAGGAGAAATTGTTGGTCCTTTCGGCGCGAGCGGTGACGCATCTGACGGCCGCGCAGTGCGCGACGGTGGAACGCTTCGCCCGTCTTCTCCCGCTCGATCTTCCCACCATCGAGCTGGCCGGGGGGAGCGCCCGTTGCATGCTGGCGGAGATCCATCTGCCGCCTCGTTAGGCAAGCGGTGCCCCCTCTCCCCCCGCCTCCTGACGGCCTTTGGCGCAGGAGCTGCTATTGCGATAGCGAAGTTATGGCGCAGCTCGACCCGACCGGAGGAAAATCGACGCAGAAGAAGAAATCTTCCGCGACGGAGCAGAAGCGCCGTGCCAAAAAGTTGAGCAAACCGAATTCATTCGCAGCCAAACCCGTGGCGGAATCCGAAGCGCCCGTCCCGAAGGTCGGTCGTCTCGAGCGGACGCGCCGTCTCCTTCTCGCCGCGCTGCGGGTTTGGGAACTGAAACGGCGGATTCGCGATTAGCGCGTCCGTTTCGGCTAGATAGAAACAACCGCTTCGGGAACCGCCACCGGTCGGCTCGACTCCGGAAGACCCATCGCCTCCAGCTGCCGGGCTGCCTCGGCCAGACGAATCTTTTCCGCCGGCACGACTCGCAGACCCTTCGCCAGGCCGATCCGGGAGAGTGACCAGATCAACCACTTGGTCGGATCAAATTGCCAGGGCTTCACGCCGTTGCGGTAATCGTGCTGAAATTCGTGGTGATAATTGTGGTATCCCTCGCCGAAGGTGAAGAGCGCCATGAGGAACGAATCGCGCGCGCTGCATTTGCGTGAATAAGGCTGCGCACCAAAGACGTGGCAGGCGCTGTTAATGAGAAAGGTGCAGTGCTGCAGAACAACTACCCGGGCGACGCCGGCGAGCAGGAAACCACCGAGCGCACCGGCCCAGCCGTTCCACAGGCCACCCAGCACCGCCGGCAAAATGAAACCAACCGACACCGCAATGGTTTGTACATGCTTATCCTGCCAGCGCAGGAGCGCGCTCTTCTCCAAGTCGGCGATGTTATCGTAGGGGCCTTCGGGATTGAGCTTGAAGAGCAGCCACCCAATGTGGGCATGAAAAAAGCCCTTGGAGATGTTGTACGGGTCATCGTCATGATCCACGTGCTTGTGGTGGTCGCGATGCTCGCTCGCCCACATCAGGATCGAGTTCTCAAAAGCCGCCGCCCCGAAAATCGCACAAAACATTCGCACCGGCAGCGCCGCCTTGAAGGTGAGGTGGGAAAAGAGCCGGTGGTAACCCAGCGTAATGCTGAAACCGGTGGCCGCTAGCATCGCGGCAAAGAGCGCGACCTGGAACCAATCCAGGCCAAAGTGCCAAAGGTAGAGCGGCACCGCGGTCAGGGAGAGCGCGAGCGTGCCGATGAGAAATGAACTGGTGATCCAATTGATGCGATAGGCTGGTAGTCGAAAAAACATGTGCTTTGAGCCACGCGGGTGGCGACCTGATGATGGAAATTCCACGCCGTTGGCGCGGGAGAGAGAGCATGGAGCAAGCCCCACGCAGATAATTGTCTTCGCGGACTATCGCACGGAACGAGCTAAATGCCCCAGATTTTTCTTCCCCGCCGGACGGCGTGGACCTAAACCTGCGGGCGAGGAATGCTGGTCGCCGCGTAGTCCGGTCCGGAGTAACCGAGCTTCGCCAGGACCGGTGCAAAAACTCGATCAAGTTCCCGGATGGTCTCCGGTTGCAACTTCTCCCGATGATCGCCCGGTGTGACCTTGCGTTTGTGTGACCAGACATCCTCTTTCTCCCGCACCGCGACGCTGTTGGCGTGATGGGCGAGGACAACGGCGCGCGTTTCCTCCGCCTCGGGCAGGGCGAAGGCGTTGATGATTTTTCCCAGCCAGGACGGAAAGGCCAGCACCATCTCTTCGTAGGAGACGACGCGGGTCTTCGGCCGGCTCAGCAACTCCGTGAGATAGCGCTCATAGCGATCAAGCACCGTGCCAACGTGCTCTTTGTAGCGCGACCCGATGCCGTAATCGCCCCGGTAGTCGAAAAACGGCGCCCCCACCATATCGAGCACGAAGCGGTCGATCCCCGCTTCCGCGACCGCTTTGCGATAGCCGGTATGTCGCTCGATCTCGCCCGCGTGCATGAAACAGTACGAATAAAACATCGAGACAAGCACATCGCGCGGGTCGCGCAGATGCAGAACGACGCTGGCTTCGGCGAGGACGGCGGTCGGGACAAAAAAGCGGATCGGCCCGAAACAGCCCCGCTTTTTCGCAATAAAATCGTGACCGGCAAACATCCGGTCGAAGGGCAACTGCGTTTTGTTTTCGTTAGGCGAATAATAGCGGATCCGGTTCAGCTCGCAGATGTCCTTAAGGACGCGATGCAACACCATCGAACCGGCCTTGTGGGTCGTATAGGCAATGATATTCTGGCTCGGATCTCGCCATTTGGTTCGGAAGAGCATGAGGACAAACGCCACGCGGACGTGAGGCCAAGTTTGTTTTTCCATACTGGTTTGTCCATTGTTTCCAATGACACGGCATCTCGTGGCCCTGGCCACTCTACTCCTCGCTCTGCCCGGTGCGCTGCTCGCCATGCCGAAAGATCCGGTCATTACCGCGCTCTATGCGCGCGGGCTGGCCGGTGATGCCGCGGCGGTCAACGAATGCATAGCCGCCTTGGAGAACGTGCTCGCCGCGCAGCCGGATGACCAAGTGGCGCGCGTCTACCTCGGCAGCGCCTACACCCTGCGCAGTCGCGATCTGCCCATCGGTCCGGCCAAGCTGAGCGCTTTGCGAAAAGGGATTGCGTTGATGGATGAAGCGGCCGCCGCGGGGCCGGGCAATGCCGACGTGCTTTTGAATCGCGCCGTCACCACCCAGGCTCTGCCGGGCTTCCTGGGCCGCCGCAAAATCGCGCGGCAGCAGCTCGAGCAACTTGTCGTCCTGGTGGAAAAAGATCCCCCCAGCCTTTCCGCGGCCGACCGGCAGCTCCTTTACCTGAACGCCGGCGAAGCGGCGCGGGCAGCGGGAGACCGGAAGCGCGCGACCGAGCTCTGGCAACGCGGTCTGATGATCGCAGGCGATGCAAAACTGACCGCGGAAATCAAAGCCGCCCTGGCGCAACGTTGAGACTGCGGATTTCCTCATGTGGGAAGGGCCTTTGTGCCCCGATTCCGCAGTAGTAACACCGCTATCGCCGCGCCCGTCACGCAGCGCGAAGCGCGAGGCCGGGCTTTCAAAGCCGGCTCCCACGTTGAAAACACTCCTGCATTCCGGCTTTCCTGGTTAAGTTGGCTGATGCAGGAAGACCTCGAACGCGTGCTCTTCGCGGAAGATGCGATCCAGCGGCGGATCGAGGAACTCGCCGCCGTCATCACCGCAGAATACCAGGGGCGCGAACTGACGGTGATCGCGGTCCTGAACGGCAGCCTGATTTTCGCCGCCGACCTCCTCCGGCGCATCCCGCTCGCTTTGAAACTCGATTGTTTGAGCGTGGCCAGCTACCACGGCGGCACCACCACCACCGGCGAACTCGTCTTCAAGCAAATCATGCTGCCCGACGTGGCTGGCCGGCACATTCTCATTCTCGACGACATCCTCGACAGCGGCGTCACCCTGGCGGCGATCAGCGAGAAATTGAAAGCGGAGCGCCCGCTGAGCGTCAAAATCTGCGTCCTCCTCCGAAAGCTGAAGCCGCGGCTGCGCCCGGTCGAGGCGGACCATGTCGGCTTTAATATCGGCGACGAATTCGTGGTTGGTTACGGGCTCGATTACATGGAACGCTATCGCAATCTCCCCTGCATCGGTGTCCTGCGGAAAGAGAAGATCGGCTCCGCCCATCTCGCCTAACGAGGGACGAAGAAAAATGCGGAGTACGGTGCAGTTCTTTTCCCAGCTGAAGGAAATCGCCGGCACCGGCGAACTCGTCCTCGATCTCCCTGAGAGTGCGACTGTGGCGGATCTGCTCCGGCAGCTCTACCAACGATTTCCGGGCCTAGAGAAATGGGATCGGAACATCCTCGTCGGAGCCGGGCTTGATTTCGTTAGCCGTGACCACGTCCTCCAGCCTAACGACCAGATCGCGATCATGCCTCCGGTCCAGGGGGGCTAGCCGGTGACTCAGGGCGGAGGCTGGGGCTTGCTCAGCAAAAGCGTCTTCTCATCCTCACCTAACGAACTATTTTGGACCCAGGCCCGCGCCGACGAATAGAGATCCACTTTACGCCGACACGCCGGCCCCAGCCTTGCCGTCTGTCCGATGGAGTGCGTAACCCGCCAGCCCCGGGAAGGAGCCCGCCGCCGAAAATACCTAACGACCTTCGCATCGGGAGAAACAGGCTTCCATCGTCAGTCGCGGAAGTTCTTGAAATTGGTCGCCACGCCGAAATCCTTGCTCTTCACAAACGCGATCACTTCCTGCAATTCGTCGCGCTTTTTCCCGGTCACTCGAATCTGTCGGTCCTGCAGTTGATTCTGGGTCTTAAAGCCCTGCCCTTTGATTGCGAGGATGATCTCCTTCGCCTTGTCACCCTCCAGCCCCTGCTGAATTTTTAACTCCTGCCGGGCATGGCCGATCGAGGAAATGGCCGGCTCCTTTTGATCGAGGTTGCGCAGATCGATCCCGCGCTTGGACAACTTGCCGATCACAATTTCGCGCAGACCGCGCAGGCGCGAAGCGTCCTCGGCCGTCAGGACGATTTGGTCTTTCTCGAACTCGATCTCGGCCACGGTTCCTTTGAAATCAAAACGGGTCGCCAGCTCTTTGCGGGCCTGGTTGAGGGCGTTGTCGATCTCCTGTTTGTCGATCTCGGAAACAATGTCGAAGGAAGGCATAATGGTTTGCGGGTTACAGCGGAGCCGCTCTCGTTATCTTCCGTCATTCCTCGTCCGCGCCAATGAATTTTTCCCGCGCTCCTGCACTCGTTTTCCTCGTCCTCGTCCTCGTCATCGCTGGTTGCCGGCGGGACATCACCGCGGAAGAACGCACTGCGCGCGGCAACGTGCGCCAGGCGTTGCACGAACGCGCCTTCGCCCGGGCAATTCCTTTGGCCCGCAAGGTTCTCCTTTTTGCGCCTAACGACGACGGCGCCTGGGCCCGTCTGGCCCAGGCTCAATATGGCCGCCGCGATCTCACCGGACTCCGGCAAACTCTGACCGAATGGCCGAGTAGGGTAAAAAGGCCATCCGCCAAATATCATGAATACCGCGGCGATCTCGCCCGGGCCGAGAGCCGCCCGGCGGACGCCCTCGCCGCCTGGACCGAGTCCGTCGCGTCGAAGGATCGCAAGCTGCGGGTTTTCATAAAAATAGCGCGTCTCGAACAGAAGGTCGGCCATTGGGCCGAAGCCGCCGCGGCTTGGACGCGCGGGATGAAGGATCACCCCACCGCGCCAGCGCTGATTAATCGCGCCATCTGTTACCGCCGCCTGCATAGCTGGGACGCCGCCCTCGCCGACGTGCGGCATGCCGCCCAGCTCGCCCCCGACGATCCCGTCGTGAGGGAGGAGCACGCGCTGCTCGACCGGCTGGGCAAATTCCTCGCTGAGGTTCGCGATCTCGATCGGGATTTGGCCGCACACCCGCAGGATGCCTCCCTCCTGGCCGACCGAACGCTCCTCTTCCTGCGCGCGGGCGATGCCACTCTGGCCTTCGACGACGCGAGCAAAGCCGCGCAGCTCGCACCCGGAGCGGTACGGCCAAAATTGTTTCGCGCCCTGGCAGCGCACCAGCTCGGCCGTAAGACACCGGAGTTGGCCACCCCGGGAACCCTGCGACTGGAGTCTCTTTCCTCCGATTTTCTGCAAACGATCAGCCGGCTCGACGCTGAGATCGAGGCAGAGCCCAAGAACGCCGAGCTCCTCACGAACCG
>JALYOR010000060.1 GCA_030856765.1 Verrucomicrobiota bacterium
CTTCACGACCGTGGTCCGCGTGCCCTGGGTGCCGGCGCTCGGAATGAATTATCATCTCGCGGTCGACGGCATCAGCCTGACGCTGATCGTCGTGACCGGCCTGACGGCGGTCTGCGCGGTCCTGTTCTCATGGAAGGTCGAGGAACGGGCGAACGAGTTTTTCTTCTGGCTCCTCATGGTTGTGGCAGGCTCGTACGGGGTTTTTCTGAGCGCGGATTTGTTTCTCCTCTTCGTTTTCTACGAGCTGGTCATCATCCCGAAATACTTCCTGATCGCGATTTGGGGATCGACGAACAAGGAATACGGCGCGATGAAGTTGACGCTCTATTCGTTCTTCGGCGGGGCGCTCGTTTTCATCGGTATCCTGGCCGCTTACACGACGGCGGGCACGCTGGATTTGCAGGAACTCGCGCGCTTCCAATTCCCGGAACAACTCCAGGCGTGGGCGTTCCCGGTGCTCTTTCTTGGCTTTGCGGTGCTCGCGGGCATCTGGCCGCTGCACACCTGGGCTCCAACCGGTCACGTCGCGGCGCCGACCGCCGGCTCGATGCTGCTCGCTGGGATCGTGATGAAACTCGGCGCCTACGGCGCGCTCCGGGTGGCGCTGAATCTCTTTCCGTTAGGCTTTGCGATCTGGAGTCATTGGATCGCAGTCTTCGGCGTGATCGGGATCGTCTACGCGGCGGCGGTCGCGCTGCGGCAGAACGACCTCAAGTTCGTCATCGGCTACTCGAGTGTGAGCCACATGGGCTTCATCCTGCTCGGGCTGGCGGCGGGAAATGTCCTGGGCGTTTCCGGCGCGGTCCTGCAGATGTTTTCGCATGGCGTCATCGGGGCGCTGCTCTTCGCGCTTGCTGGCTCGGTTTACTATCGAACGCACACCCGCAACTTGAACGACCTCGCGATCCTCGGGCTCAGTCGCAAAATGCCGTTCTTCGCGTTCGCTTTCGTGATCGCGTCGGCGGCCTCGATGGGCATTCCCGGGTTTAGCGGATTCGCGGCCGAGATCACGATTCTGCTTGGTGTTTGGAAAGCCTTTCCGATGGCGGTCTGGATTATCGGCCTGGGGATGGTGCTGGTGGCGGCGTTTACCTTGCGCGCCTTAAAGAAATCCTTCTTCGCCGATGGCCGCCCGACTGACGTTCGGAGTGTCGCCATTTCGCCTAACGACGCGGCGACATGGGCGGAAAAGCTCGGCACTTCCCTGCTCATCCTGGCCACGCTCGCGGTCGGACTTTATCCCAAGCTGTTGCTCGATCGAATTATGCCGGCGGTGGAAACGATGCGGTTTTTGCAGCGATGAGTTATCTCGAACTACTTCAGTTGGCCGCGCCGGAAGCCATCGTGGTGCTGACCGCGCTGGTGGTGTTGACGATTGGATTAATGACCAGCCGCCGAGGTGGAGGGGCGACCGTGTCGGCAGCAAGCAATGCGGTGGCGGGCGACACGCCCACCGCTAAATCTGCCGGGCTGGGTTCGGTCGTGGCCGCGCTGGGTTTGGCGGTCGCGGCGGCGGTTGTTTTGCGTCTGCCGGAGCACGCGGTTTTCGGCGGAGGGATGCTCGTCATTTCGCCGCTCAACTCGCTCTTCAAGGTCATCTGCCTCGTGCTGGCGTTCTTCACTGTGCTTTTGGCCCGGGGCGAAAGGTCTTTGCCTAACAAAAGCGAATACCTCGCGATGATCCTGCTCGCCACGCTCGGGCTTCTCCTCCTTGTCGGCAGCGAAGAACTGCTCATGATTTTCATCGGCTTGGAGTTGACCGGTCTCTCGCTCTACGTCCTGACCGCCTTCGACAAGGCGCGTCAGGCCTCGGCGGAAGCCGGCCTGAAGTATTTCCTCTTCGGCAGCATGGCGAGCGCTTTCGCCTTGTTTGGCCTGAGCTTCATTTATGGGCTGACCGGGACGACCGCGCTGGCGGATATCGGACCACGGATCGCCGCGCAATCGCTGCAACCGCTCCTCTTCGTCGGGATCGTGATGACGCTGATCGGCTTCGCTTTTAAGATTGCCGCCGCGCCTTTCCACCTCTGGGCGCCGGACGCTTACCAGGCTGCGCCAGTTTCGACGGCGGCACTGATTGCCTCCGGCTCGAAGGTCGCGTCCTTTGTGGTGCTCGGAAAAGTGCTCCTGTTCGCCTTGCCCGCAGTTCACGGGGCAGCGGCGTGGCACGCGATGGTCCCGGGTTGGGCGCCCGTCTTGGCGGTGCTTGCGGCGGTCTCGATCGTGGTCGGGAATTTCGTCGCGCTGGTGCAGAAGAATGTGCGCCGGTTGCTCGCCTACTCGGCGGTGGCGCATGCCGGCTACACGTTGCTTGGTCTCCTGGCGCTTGGGCGCGACGGATTCGCCGCGACCCTTTTCTACACCACTGTTTATGCCTTCACCCTGCTCGGCGCGTTCGGCGTTGTCGCACTCGTTAGGCGCGAAAATGGCGGCGACGATCTGACCGATTTCGCAGGGTTGCGCGGTCGCTCACCCTTGCTCGCCGCTTGCATGGCGATCTTCCTTCTCTCGCTGGCCGGCCTGCCGCCCTTGGCTGGGTTTTTTGGCAAATTCTATCTCTTTAGCGCGGCTTTCCACGCTCCCGGGGTCGATCACGGACTGCTTTGGCTCGTCGCGCTCGCGCTCTTCGGCAGCCTCGTTTCGCTCTACTATTATCTGATCGTGCTGAAGGCCATTTTCGTGGATGAATCGAACACGACCAACTTCGCTTTCACCCCGGATTTTCTTCCTCGTCTCGCGCTCGTCGTGCTGGCGGCAGTCGTTCTGCTGCTGGGTATTATGCCGGACCTTCTCCTGGCTAGAGTTCTCGCTTCCTTTTCCTAGCGCCGGCCACGTTTCGCTTTTCTCTACTCGGGTGAGATAAGCTTGACCCGGCTTGCCCGGCCGAAAACAATCGAGTCATGAAAATCCTTAGAAACGCAGTTACGACAATCGCGGCCGGGCTGATCGCGGCCTTTCTGATCACTCCGGCTTTTGCTCAGAAGGAGATGGAATCCAGCGGCGCGCCGGACATGAATGACCCGGCGATGATGGCCAAGATGATGGAATTAGCCAAGACCGGGGAAAACCACAAGCTGCTCGGCGAACTGGCCGGCACTTGGAGTTACATCGTCAAGATGTGGATGGGTGATCCCTCGGCCTCGCCGATGGAATCGAAGGGCACTGCGGTCCGCAAACCGATCATGGACGGCCGCTATTACATTATGGACGCGACCGGCAAAATGGAAATGCCGGGCGCTGATGGCAAACCGCAGGAGATGACGTTCCTCGGCAAGTCCGTCGAAGGATACGACAACGTGAAGCAGAAGTTCGTTTCCACCTGGATGGACAACATGGGGACCGGCATCATGATGGCGGAGGGCACCTATGATCCGGCGACCAAAACCTTCACCTACAACAGCGAAGTCGAGATGATGCCTGGAATGGTCACGAAGGTCCGCGAAACACTCAAAATTGTGGACAAGGATCATCACCTTTTCGAATGGTTTGAAAACCGCGACGGCAAGGACGTGAAGACAATGGAGATCAACTACACCCGCCAGAAGTAGACAACTCTACCGGACGTCGCCGTCCGGTTTCCTGATGACCATCTCACGACGAAAGTTTGCGCAATTGTTAGGCGCGGGCGCGGCGGCTGCGGTCGCTCGCCCCGCCCTGACTTTTGCCGCGGCGCCGCCGCCCCTCCCGGCGGGATCGGCGGTGGTCCGCCTCAGTTCGAACGAGAATCCGTTTGGGCCTTCGCCCAAAGCGCTCAAGGCGATGAGCGATGCTTTTGGCCTGAGCTGTCGCTATCCCGATGACGAGTCCAAGGCGCTGGTAGAGGCGCTGGCGAAGTTTGACGGGGTGAGCCCCGGCCAGGTTCTGCCGGGTGGCGGCTCGGGCGAGATCCTTAAACTCTGCGCGGATGTTCTCACTGGGCCGGTGCGTGAAGGAACCGGAGGCAGGTTGGTCGTCGCGGACCCGACCTTTGAAGCCATCCTCTATCATGCCAAAGAGAACGGCGCCGAGGTGGTGAAAGTGCCGCTCACCTCCAGCTATAGTCACGACCTGCCCAAGATGTTGGGCGCGGCGAAAAAGGGGTTGGTTTACATCTGCAATCCAAACAATCCCACCGCCAGCATTACGCCCAAAAAGCAGGTGCGCGAATTCATCGAAAAAGCCCCGCCCGACACCATCATTCTGGTCGACGAAGCCTATCATCATTATGTCGATAGCCCCGATTATGAGAGCGTGATCCCGCTGGTCAAAGATCATCCTAACCTGATCGTGGCCCGCACCTTTTCCAAGATCTACGGGATGGCGGGGCTGCGTTGCGGCTACGGCGTGGCGCAGAGTTACACGATCGAACGTTTGCGGGCGCGTCAGTCGTGGGACAGCACCAACCTCATGGCTCTGGTGGCGGCCCGGGCGAGCCTGAGTGATCCGGAGCAGGTGCAGAAAGGGCGTGCGCGCAATGCCGAGACGCGAGCCTTCACCGTCGCGGCGTTGGAGAAGATGGGCTTCGCGACCATTCCCTCGCAGGCGAATTTCATCATGGTCGACGTCAAGCGGCCGGTCGTGCCGCTGCGCGCGACCCTGAAGAACCAGAAGGTCGAGGTTGGGCGCTTGTTCCGGGCGATGCCCAACCATCTGCGGGTCACGATTGGGACGAAGGAGGAGATGGAAGTATTCCTTTCCGCCTTGCGGGGGATCACGGCGCAGGCGACCTCGTAGGCGGGCCTTCTCGATTTGTCCTCCCGATCCGCCGCAGGACGGAGAGGGATCTCGCGACTGGAATAAGCTTCCGGGCGGGCGGCCCGGTCCCGGTCGCGATCCTCAACTTCGCGCTCACCCTCATCCTGGCGACCGGGATAGGTTTTGCCCTCAAGCACTTTGGCATGACGCGCAACGGCGTGCTGATGGGGTTGATCCTGAGCACGACGTCGTTAGGGATCGTGGTTCCGATCCTCAAGGAGCGCGGGCTCAACGCCACCCCCTACGGGCAACTCGTGCTCGTCTCTTCGCTCCTGGCCGATTTTGCGACCCTCCTTTTGCTCAGCCTCACCATCGGGATCGTCAGCCACGGCTTTGGCGTGGAGATTCTCCTTTTCCTTGTCCTGCTGGCCGCTTTTATCGCCGCGGCCCGGCTCGGGCAGTGGGCCAAGCGCATCCCCGGCTTGCTCCGGATGATCGACGAGCTTTCCCACGCCACCGCGCAGCTTCGGGTGCGCGGAGCCTTCGCGCTCATGGTCATCCTGGTCGCGCTTGCCCAGGCCCTCGGCGTCGAACTGATCCTGGGCGCTTTTCTGGCCGGCGCCATCACCAGCCTGCTGGGCGGAGACGACAAGACGCCACTACGCGAAAAGCTCGATGCCATCGGCTACGCCTTTTTCGTGCCGATCTTTTTCATCAGTGTCGGCGCGAATTTCGATCTCGGGGCGTTGCTCTCCTCGCGGAGCGCGCTCTTGCTCGTGCCGATCCTGATCGCGGCCGCTTACCTGGTCAAATTCCTGCCTGCTCTCGTCTTCGTGCCGGCCAACGGCTGGCGCGAATCCTTCGCTGCCGGCGCCCTCCTCTCATCGCGTCTCTCTCTCATCATCGCCGCCTCCGCGATCGCGCGACGCGCTCGTAGTGGGGGTGCACCGGGGCGGGGAGGTGCTGGTGCCGCATGGCGACACCGTCCTGGGGCGACGCGATATTCTCGTTTTGGTGGGGAACCCGGAAGCGTGCACGCGGCCCGGCGACAACTCGATCCTGATCTCGCCTAAGGGCGCTTCAGGCAGCGCGGCGGCGCACGGAGCGCTGACGCAACTCGGCAATCTGATGCTTGATCGCGCGGCAGCGGAGGCGTTCGAGGGCCGCCTCGGTTTCCGGTAGCGACTGCGCCTGATAGGGCGAGCGTGCCGGCCGAAGGCAGGTTTCCGCAAATTCGTTGGCCGCGAGGGCGCGGCGGAGATTGGCTTCAGTAGGCGTGTTTTCCGCCTCGTGTAAAAGCAGGTCGCGCGCGGCGAGGTAGCTGTGGATTTCGACGGAGGCGC
Organism: Verrucomicrobiota bacterium; assembly: GCA_030856765.1. Classification (GTDB taxonomy): domain Bacteria; phylum Verrucomicrobiota; class Verrucomicrobiia; order Chthoniobacterales; family UBA10450; genus Palsa-1392. The sequence continues at coordinate 6,018 of JALYOR010000060.1, forward strand.
AGCCGCTGGTCGGAGCGTCGGCCTCTTTTTCGCGGAGATCGGTTCGAGAATTCATGGCCGGTTGATGGAGCGGGAGAGTCGCTAGCATGAGCGTCTCAAAAGCAGATCTCGTGCTTGTTGTTTGGCTGTTTTTGACGTTTTGCGAGCCGCGCGTCTCGAATCCGACACGGCAGAATCCCGGAGGCGGAACGGGGAAGGGTTTTTTGGAAATTGTCTCCACTTCGGAAACAACTAACGCGCAACGATTTATCGAAAGTTTCAGAGCGTGGTATGCGCTCTGCGTATGTCCCTGCTGGCTGGCGTTCAAAGCGCCGCTAATCGAAACTAATGGACACTTTATCGCGATTGACCGCAGCCTTCTTTCTCCTCGAGGTTTTTTGCACCCCTCCGCTCGTGGTCAACGGCGTCGTCTATTCGGCAGCACGGACGGTTATCTTCATGCGCTCGAATAATTCTTTTTCGCTGAATCCAAACGGCCGGCTCACCGCATCCCATAAACACGGACGCCCTGAGCCAGGCCGGCCGCTCTTCGCCACACTCAACCACTAAACTGCCATGTTCTTTGAATCATTCTTTCAGGATCTCCGCGTCGGTCTGCGTATGCTGATCAAGGACAAGACGTTCTTCTTCCTCGCCACCACCGTACTCGCGCTCGGCATCTGCGGGGTGACGACCCAATTCACGATGGTCAACGCCATCATGCTGCGCGGCTTTTCTTTCCCGCATCCCGAGCAACTGATGAGCGTGGGCCTGATCGATCCGCAGGCTTCCGACCAAAACAACAACTTCGGCAACGGCAACATTCCTTCCTCACAGGATTACGAAGATCTGCGCGCGGGGCAGAAATCGTTCGCGCTCATCGCCGCCTACCTCAACGGCTCGACGATCAATGTCTCCTACCAGAAAACTCCGCAACGCTACACCGGTGGCTACGTGACGGAGGACTTTTTCAAGATCATCGACGTGAAACCGATCCTTGGACGCGATTTTACCGCGGAGGACAACAAGCCGGGGGCGGAGAAGGTCACGATCCTCGGCCACGAAATCTGGAAGCGGGATTTCAAGGGCGATCCGCGTGTCGTCGGAGAGGCGATCCGGATCAACGGCAAAGCCGCCACCATCATCGGGGTGATGCCGCCGAACTTTAAGTTCCCGCAGAACGAAGAGCTTTGGGTGCCGCTTTACAATGAATTCCCGCTCAAGCCGCGTGGCGACGCGACTGGGATCGGCGCGCAAATCCTCGGGCGACTCAAACCCGGCGTGAGCGTCGACCAGGCGAACGCGGAATTCATCGGCCTGGCCAAACGGATCGCGCAGGACAACCCGAAGACGAACAAGCAATACACTTCGGCCAGCGTGCAGCCGCTGCTGGTTTCTTTCACCGGCCCGCAACTGCGGCAGATCATGTACGCCATGCTCGGGGCCGTTGTCGTCGTGCTCATCATCGCCTGTGTGAATGTGATGAACATGCAGTTCGGCCGCGCCGCCCTCCGCGCCCGCGAACTGGCGATCCGGGGCGCACTTGGCGCCACCCGGATTCGACTCGTTAGGCAAATGTTGACCGAGAGCTTCCTCATCGCCCTGCTCGGCGCGGTCGTCGGAGTGGCGCTGGCCTATTGGGCGGTCGATTTCCTCGCGCAAATCACGAGCACGCCGCAATTTCAGCTGCCCTACTACATCCATTTCGCGATCGACGGGAAGGTCTTGGGCGTGACTCTCGGCGTGGTCCTTCTGGCGACCTTCGTCTCCGGCCTCGTCCCGGCCCTGCTGGCGTCGAGCGGGAATACTTCCGAGATGATGAAAGAAGGAGGCCGCGGCAACAGCAGCCGGCTGGTCAACGTCATCACTCGCGTGCTTGTGGTCGGGCAAATTGCCATGACCGCCGCGCTCCTGATTGCTTCGGCGCTCCAGGTTCGCTCCATCCGCAACCAAGTGAAACTCGACTACGGCTACGACGAAGAGGGCGTCTACGCCGCGCGCATGGGTCTCTTCGAAGGCACCTACCCCGATGAAGCTGCGCGCCGCGAGTTCTTCAAGCGGGCCGTTCGTTCGCTTCGCGCCGATCCCACCTTTGCCCATGCGGCCATGACCGATCGTTTCCGCATGACCTTCGACAACTTTGGACAGTACGAAGTCGACGGCCAAAAGTATGCGACCGAGCGGGATCGTCCGAAGGGAAACTCCGAGGCCGTTTCCGACGGCTTCTTCGCCACCCTCGGATTGAAAATGCTCGAAGGGCGCGATTTCACTCTCGAGGACAGCGACGCGAAGCAACCGGTGGCGATCGTGAACACCAGTTTTGCGCGCAAACATTGGGGCAACCAGAGTCCGCTCGGACATCAGGTCCGCATCTACAACGAGGCGCAGCCGCAACCGTGGCGTACCATCGTTGGCCTCGTGCCCGACACGCTGATGCAGGGACCGTTTAACCGCGAAGCGGACAGCGCCGGCTTTTATGTGCCGTTGCTCGGCGCCAGTCCATCCCCGCAATTCTGCACCATCGTGGTGCGTCCGCAGTCCGGGCAGGCCGCGAAAACGCTCGGGCCCGCCTTGAGCAAAGCCGTCGCCGCAATCGATTCCGATCTGCCGACCTATTTCCCGGGTACGCCGGCGACGTTCCATTCGGAAGTTCTGAGCGGGCCGCGGCTCATCGCTCAGCTTTTCAGCATCTTTGGCGTCGTCGCCTTCATTCTCTCGGCCGTCGGTCTCTACGGAGTAATGAGTTTTTCGGTTAACCAACGCACGCAGGAATTTGGGATTCGCATGGCCCTCGGCGCTGATGCAGCCCGGATTTTCCGGATGGTGATGAGCCAGGGCGCATGGCAGTTGTTCATCGGACTCACCATTGGAATCGGATTTGCGGCGCTCTTTTTGGGCGTCTTCGCCGCGGGCGTCCTGGAGAACATCCTCTTCAAGGTGAACGCGCTCGATCCCATCATTTACACGAGCGTCGCCGCGCTCCTCACCGCGGTCGCCGCCGCATCGTGCTTTGTCCCGGCAAGAAGGGCGACGCGGGTGAATCCAATGGTCGCCTTGCGTGCGGAATAAATCCCAGCGAAACGAGAGTTGGGCCAAGATGCAGTTTCCCGGAAACAACGTGCGCTTTTCGATTGCACCTTAGGTTAGCCCGACGAATGAAAGGTCGTGAAGATCGCCCTCGCCCAAATCGCCTGCGAACTGGGAGAGCTCGACGCCAATCTGCGCAAGATGAGCGGGTTCGCCGAGCGGGCCCGGGATGCGGGGGCCGGCTTGCTTGTCTTTCCGGAGATGTCTGATACCGGCTACGCCATGCCGGTCATCCGGGAATCCGCGACCTCCTGGAAGGAAGGCGCGGTGCCTGCGCTGCAGGAGATGGCGCGGACCTTTTCCCTTGCGATCGTCAGTGGCGTTTCGGAGCGCGAGGGAGAGTCGATTTTCAATTCCCAGGTTGTGCTCGACGCGCAGGGCGCCATCCTGGCTAAGTATCGCAAGACTCATCTCTTCGCCCCGGCGCCGATCGAAGAGGACCGATCCTGCCGGCCGGGCTCCAGCCTAACGAGTGTTAACCTGGACTGCTTTCGGCTCGGTCTGAGCATTTGTTACGATCTCCGTTTTCCCGAGATTTACCGGGCGCTGGCCGTTGGGCAGCAGACGAACGTTTTCGTGGTTTCGTCGGCCTGGCCTTTTCCTCGGGTCAACCATCTCCGGGTTTTGGCGACGGCCCGCGCGATTGAGAACCAAAGCTACCTCCTGCTCGCTAATCGCGTGGGTACCGATGATGGCGTCACCTTCTGCGGGTCTTCGGCGGTGATCGACCCGGCGGGTATGATTGTCTCATCTGCTCCGACCGAGGGCGAGGAGCTGGTCGTGGCCGAAATTTCCGAGGCAGTCTTGCAGAGCGTGCGGGAGGCGATGCCGGTCTTCGCCCATCGCCGGCCGGAACTCTATTAAAGAGGCATGAGCGCAAGACCGAAGCGGATCAGAGTGAACGACCGCATGCAGCAGGGTTACGAGTATTTTCTCACCAAACCGACCGGCCAAGACTTCGCCGCGGGTTTCAAGCCGGAGTTAACGCCCAAGCAAATGCTCCGTCTCGGCGTCTTTGGCGGCAGATACATGACCGATTGCCGGGCGGAGTTCCCTTCCGATTGGTTTGCCCGGGCCAAGCTCTGCCCGGAGCGCCACGATCCGAAACTGAACTTCTTCGGCGTGAACGCTTCGCAGCCACTTTCCATCTGGCAAGAGAAGGGCTGGATCGGTGAAGAGGATCCGCGGGGCTGGTTTCAGTGGTATTGCCGCTATTACCTCGGGCGCCGTGGCCCGGATGATCAGCGCCAAATCAAGCGCTGGCGAGCCGTGCGACGGCACCTTGCCCAGCTGCGGAAAAACTGCCGGCGCGGTGACCTTGAGTGTCGGCCCAAGCAACGGCAGGCGTTGCTTCACTGGGCCTACGATTCGAGGAAACTCTAACCTCGTTAGGCCTGGTTCAGGCTGGCGCAGTAGGTTGCATGCATCGCGTTGCTCACGGCCACGAGGCGCCTCTGGATTTCCTCCAGGTACTCGTGCAGACCTGAGTCAAAAATCTCCCCGATCGTGACATAGTCGAGATCCGATCGTAGCCGGCCCGAGAGGCGTTCCGCTTCATTGGCATAGCGGCTCTCGTCCACCCCGGAGATGCGGTGCAGGGCGGCGTCGAGCTAATCAATGCAGTAACGGATCGAACGCGGGAAATCGCGATGAGTCATAAGAAACTCGGCGACTTTCCAAGGCGCCACCTGGCTGACGTAGAGCTTGCAGTAGGCTTCGAGCGCGCTGCACGACTTCAAGACCCCCATCCACTGAATGGTATCGACGTTGCCGCCGACATTTTCGCCTGATGGCAGCAGGATGTGATATTTCACATCGAGGATGCGCGAAGTAGAGTCAGCTCGCTCCAGAAAGGCGCCGAGCCGAATGAAATCCCAGCCTTCACCATGAGTCATGGTGGCATCAGTGATGCCCTGGAAGAGATGGGAACCAAAGATGACACGGACAAAAAATTCGTGCGGGCTGGACTCGAGTAACTGTTTGGCCTCCGCGCTTTGAACGAAAAGATAGAGCCGGTTGATCTGTTCCCACATCTCGCTGGAAATCTGCTCCCGAGTGGTGCGGGCGTTCTCCCGCGCCAGAGTAAGGCAGGAGATGATCGAGTTTGGATTCTCCCTCTGCAGGGTGAGAAATTCCGTGACCGACCGCTCATCGGCGCTGACGTAAAGGGAGTCGAAAAGGTCTGTCTCTTCGAGCGAAGCGATGACCGGCGCCCAATGCTGCATGGCGTCGGCTTCGTCACCCAGGTCGAGGAGTAACTGCAGGTTGACATCGAGGATGCGGGCGTCGTTCTCCGCTCGCTCGATATAGCGGCTCATCCAGTAAAGAGAATCAGCAACGCGACTTAGCATGACACGATCCTAACCGATAGACTGCGACTGCGACTGAGATTGAGACTGCGAGCTCTCTTGCTCATCATCCACCACCCAAGTATCCTTGCTTCCGCCGCCCTGTGAGGAGTTGACCACCAGCGAACCCTTGCGCAGGGCCACTCTCGTTAGGCCACCGGGAATGATGCTGACCTTCTCGCCGTATAAGATGTAGGGTCGAAGATCGACGTGGCGGCCCTGCATGGAGTCGTCGCAAAAAGAAGGCGAGCGGGAGAGCGCCACGATCGGTTGGGCAATGTAGTTGCGCGGGTCTTTCCGGATGCGGCCGGCAAAATCCTCCCGTTCGGCGCTACTGGCCTGCGAGCCGATCAACATGCCATAGCCGCCGCTTTCATTCGCTGCCTTCACCACCAGATCCGGCAGATGTTCGAGAATGTATTTGAGGTCGTCAGGCTGAGAAGCCAGGTAGGTCGGAACGTTTTCCAGGAGCGGATCCTCGCCGAGGTAATAGCGGATCATTTTCGGCACGAAATGATAAACCACCTTGTCGTCCGCTACCCCGGTGCCGATTGAGTTTGCCAGGCTGACACAACCGCAGCGGTAGGCATCGACCAGCCCGGGAACGCCAAGCCCGGAGTCTTTGCGAAAGACACGCGGATCGAGAAAATCGTCGTTAATCCGCCGGTAGATTACGTCGACGCGCTGCAGGCCCTTGGTCGTGCGCATGAAGACGCAGCCGTCCTGCACGACAAGGTCGCGCCCTTCCACAATCTCGATCCCCATCGAGCGCGCGAGGAAAGAATGTTCGTAATAAGCGGAGTTATAAACACCCGGCGTGAGCAGGACGACGGTTGGCTCTTCAGCCTTCGACGGGGCGATGTAGCGCAGTGCATTGAGCAACTCTTGGCTGTAGTCTTCGACCGGCCGCACCCGGTAATCCGAGAAGAGCGTGGGGAAGATGCGCTTCATCGCCTGCCGATTTTCGAGCACATAGGAGACACCGGAGGGGCAGCGCGCGTTGTCTTCCAGGACGAGATAATTTCCGTCGCGGTCGCGGATCAGATCAGTGCCGCAGATGTGAATGTAGATGTTGCGCGGCACATCGAAGTGCATGAACTCGGGCCGGAAATGCGCCGCCTCCCAGACGATTTGCTTCGGGATGACTCCGTCGCGCAGGATGCTTTGCCCATGGTAGATGTCGTGCAGGAAAAGGTTGAGCGCCGTGATTCGTTGGACCAGGCCGCGCTCGACCAGGTCCCATTCCCGGGCCGGGATGATGCGGGGGATGAGATCGAAAGGAAAAATGCGCTCTGTCCCCTCGTCGTCGTTGTAGACCGTGAAAGTGACGCCCTGGCTCAGAAAGCTGGCCGCCGCCAAGTCGCGTTTCCGTTCGAAATCAGCCGCACCCATTTCCTTGAAGGTCGCGAGCAACCTGTTGTAATGAGGCCGCTCCACCCCGGGGGCGGAAAACATCTCGTCGAAATAGTCGTCGACCTTGTATTGGGAAAAAAGGTCGGGCATTGGAATGTTCATTTTGTCAGTGCACCAGACTCACGCAACGAAAAATGGATCGGCTGGCGCCGGGCACGAGGCCGCCTGTGCGCGGGTCGCGGCCCGCTTTGGCGAACGCTGGCTGCGCATCTATGCCTTGCGCAAATTGCGCAGCGACCCCGTTTTCCCGGCCGCCTTTGAGTTGTTCGCGGGTTCGGATCAGCCCTTGGTCGATGTCGGCTGCGGGGTCGGCTTGCTCGCCTTTTATCTGCGGGAGAGGAACTTCCGGCCGCCGATCAACGGTTTGGACACCGACCGGCGCAAGGTCGAGCGCGCCAACGCGGTCGCCAGTGGTGTTTACCACGATCTCCAGTTCATCGAGCAGGATGCCTGCGACCCGATCGCAGCAACCGGAAATATCGTCCTCTTCGACCTGCTGCATTATCTCCGGCCCGAAGATCAGTCGCGTCTGCTCGACCGGCTTGCGCCCCGCGTCGCGCCGGGCGGGATGCTGGTCATTCGCGACTGTCCGCGGGATGACAACTGGCGCTATTGGCTCACCTATCTGGGCGAACGTTTCGCCCAGGGCACCACTTGGAACATGAAAGCGGCGCTTCATTTCCCGACCCGCGAAAAGGTTTTCGCGGCCTTCGAAGAGGACGAGTTTTCACGGGCGGTCGAGCCGCTCTGGGGCCGCACGCCCTTCAATAATCATCTCTTTATTTTCCGCCGACACGCGGTCGCAAATGTTCCGTTGTAGCCGGGGACGCTGTCCCCGGCCGCGGCCGGAAAGATCCGCGCTGCCGACGCGCCTTTTCTGTCGATTGATCCTTCGTTCTAATTCGCCGCCCGCAGAGACGGGTGACCGGGGACAGCGT
>JALYOR010000061.1 GCA_030856765.1 Verrucomicrobiota bacterium
CAATTATCCGCCCCAAAAACCGGCGATCGACGCCCTCGAAGCCTGTGGCCTGAAGTCTCCCTGCCAGGTGATCGCGAACGCCTGCGCCTCGGGCACGAACGCGATCGGGCACGCCTTCGATTGCATCCGCTCCGGCCGTTACGAGCGCATCCTGACCGGCGGCTACGACGCCATCTCCGAGCTGGTCTTTGTCGGGTTCGATTCGCTCCAGGCGGCAACGCCGGAGAAGTGCCGGCCGTTTGACGGCGCGCGCAGCGGGCTTGTGCTCGGGGAAGGCGCCGCCCTCCTCGCGCTCGAAAACATGGAGACGGCCCAGGCCCGCGGGGCCGAGATCCTGGGCGAGATCACCGGCTACGGCATTTCCACCGACAATCATCACCTCACCCAGCCGCATCCTTCCGGGATCGGTCCGCGGCAGGCGATGGAGCGCGCCCTGCGGAGCGCAGGGGTGGCGCCGGAGAAGATTGATTACGTCAACGCCCACGGTACGGCCACGCCTTTCAACGACGCGGCGGAGGGCAAGGCGATCGCGGAACTGTTCGGCCGGGTGCCGGTCAGCTCGACCAAGGGGATGATGGGGCACTCGTTAGGGGCGGCGGGCGCGATCGAGGCGGTCCTGACCCTGCTCGCGCTCCGGAATGGCTTCTTGCCGGCCAACATCAACTTCCGCGTCTCCGATGTCGGGCTTGATCTCGATATCGTGGCCAATAAGATCCGGCCCGCCACGGCGCGGCGGGCGCTTTCCAATTCCTTTGGTTTCGGCGGAACAAACGCCTCCATCGTGCTCGAGGCGCTCGCCGCATGAGTCTGCATCTCGCCGGCTTGGGATGGGTCACGCCGCTCGGCCACACGATCGACGGCGTCTGGGAGCAACTCCTGGCCGGGGCGGAAGCGGAGCCGGCGCAGCTCGAAAGCTCGTTAGGCAAGCCCTCCTGTTGCGCCTTTCCGGTCCCGCCGGCGGCGGTGGCGGAGGCGGCGCGTCACCCGCGTCTGCGGCGTTCGAGCGCGATCTCGCGTTTCGCGGTGGTGGCGGGGCTGGCCGCGCTGCGCGATGCCGGAGTGGAGCTGGATGAAGCCAGCGCGGCGCGGACCGCGGTGATTTTCGCGATCTCGAATGGCGGGGTCATTTATACCAAGCGCTTCTTTCACGAGATCGTGCACTCGGGCGCCGGCGCGGCCAGCCCGCTTCTTTTCCCCGAGACGGTTTTCAATGCGCCGGCCAGTCATCTCGCCGCCATCCTCGGGGTGACCGGCGCGAGCTACACTTTGGTGGGCGATGGGGCGGTCGGGATTCTCGCTTTGCAAATGGCGGCGGACCTGATGACGAACCCGGAGCTGGATCGCTGCCTGGTGGTGGGCGCGGAAGAAGCCGACTGGCTGCTCGGCGACGCCTATCGCAAGTGGCGCCTGCTCCGGGCCGCGCCACCCGTCGAGCCGTTCGCGCGCCGGCCGCGCGGGATGATTCTGAGCGAAGGCGCCGGGGCGATTTTGCTCACCCGAAGCGGCGACCTGACGCTGGAGGCGATTGAGCCGGGCGGGAATTTTGCCCGACAAAGCGAGGTCGTTAGGCAGTTGGACGAAATCTGCGGCCGGCTGCCGCGCGACGCTGATGTTTTGCTGGCGAGCGCGAACGGCACTTTTATCGATGCGGCCGAGGAAGCGGTGGCGGCGAAGTATTTTGAGCGGCCGGCGGTCTATACGATGAAGCCGGCGCTGGGCGAAAGCGTGGCGGCGGGCACTCTCTGGCAATTGATCTGCGCCGCGCAGGCGTTGCGCCGGCAGGAGCTGCCCCCGCTCCTTCATGCTCCGGCCGATCTCGGCCTAACGACCGCGCGAGCGCCCGCCGGCCGGCGCTGGGAGCGGGCGATCGTGACCACCTGCGGATTGAATCAACAACTCGGGGCCCTGGCCTTGCACCTCTAAGCAGGACTGGGTTTTCACTTTGCAACGACCAAGCCGCACCATTACCTTCGGCGTCCGCGATGCGTAAGCCGGTTTTTCTTCTCCTTTTCGTGCTCGCCGCTGCCCAAATACGCGGACAGGACCTGGGCGGCCCGGGCTCGCTTCCGATCGAGATCACTTCCACCGGCCAGACGACCTACCAGAACGGGCTCGCCACCGCGCGCGACGATGTCGCGATTCATTTCGGCGACACCGATATTTACTCCGACTACGCGCAGTACGACTCGACCAAACGCATCGTCCTGCTCCGCGGCCACGTGCGCATCTACCGCGGCATCACTCTCTACGTGGGCGACGAGGCGACCTACAATCTCGACACCAAAGCGGTCAACGCCCAGGAAATGCGGACCGGCACTTTTCCCTACCTGATCACCGGCCACACCATCTCGAGCACCTCCGACGCGGAGTACCAGGTCAAGAACGGCAGTTTCACCACCCACGATTCGGAGAAGCCGGATTTCCATCTCAACGCGCAGAGTGTGCGGATCTATCCGGACGACCGGGTTGTGCTCAAGAACGTCACTTTTTACCTCGGGCAGACGCCGGTTTTCTGGTGGCCCTACCTTTATCAATCGCTCGACCGCTCCTTCAGTTACTCGATCGCGCCCGCCTACCTCAGCTCGTGGGGCCCGTCGCTCCTCGGCCAGATCACTTTCCCGATCGGCGAAAATATCGTCAGCACGGTGAAGCTTGATTACCGCACCCGGCGCGGAGCGGCGCTTGGGTTCGACTCGGAGATTCGCTACGGCAAAGACAACAGCAGCAACGCGAAATTCAGCAGCTACTTCCTCCAGGACCAGAACCCGGATTTGAACCGGACCTCCCTTCCGCGCGACGGCACGCCGACCAGCCGCTTCCGACTTTCCCTTCAAAATCGGACCCAGTTTACCGACACGATCGAGGGAACGGTCGACGTGACCAAGCTGAGCGATGGCTTCATTCTGCAGGATTTCTTTCCGGCGGAGTTTCGGGTCAATCCCGAACCCGACAACGTCGTCGCCCTGGCCAAGACGAGCCCGTTTTACACCTTGACGGCCTACGGGCGCTTTGCCCTGAACACCTTTTTCGAGACGACCGAGCGCTTGCCGGAAGTGGCGCTCGACATCAAGCGGCATGGCCTTTTCGGCGGGCCGATTTTCTACGAAGGCGAGACGAGCGCGGGCGAGCTGCGCCGCAACTTCCCGGCGGGATCGATCTTCGAGGATTATAGCGCCTTCCGGATCGATTCATTCCACCAACTGACCTATCCCAATACCTACTTCGGTTTTCTGGCCATCGTCCCGCGGGTTGGGTTTCGCGAGACCTATTACAGCCAGACGCGAATCCTGAACCCTTCGCTTTTCCCTTCCCTTCCCGATCCCCTCATGCCGGAATTTCCGCTGCCCAACCCAGTGACGAACGTGCCTAATACTCCGACTGGGGAAGCTTTCCGCTCCATCTTCAACGCCGGCGTCGAAGGTTCCTTCAAGGTTTCGAGGGAATGGGAAAATGTGCAGAACCGCGTCCTCGGTCTGGACGGTTTACGCCACATCGTCCAGCCGTTCTTCAACTTCTCCTACGTCTCGGAGCCTAACGTCGATCCGACCACCATCCTCCAGTTCGATCGGGTCCAGCCGACGACGAAATTGCTCCCGATCGATTTCCCGCAATACACCGCGATCGACGCGATCGATAACTGGACGGTCGCCCGCGTCGGCGTGCGCAACCGTCTCCAGAGCCGGCGCGACGACCTGACGGTGAGCTGGCTGGAGCTGGAAACGTTTGTCGATGTGAACTTCGACAATCCCTTCGACAAAACGGATTACTCGAATGTCTTCAACCGTCTCAAGTTCACCCCCGTCCCGTGGGCGACGCTGGTCTTCGAGTCGCAGGTGCCGTTGCTCGATGACGGTTTTACCGAGGTGAACACGAGCATCAATTTCAAGCCGACCGCGAACACCATCCTGACCCTCGGACATCGCTATCTGGAAGGAAATTCCCTCTTTCTCGACAGCAGCCTCTTTACGGTGGGCGGCTATTACCGGATTAACGACAACTGGGGGGTCAGCTTCTTAGAGCAATACGAGGCTAATACCAACCTCGTCCTCCAACAACGCTACTCGGTCTACCGCGACCTGACCAGTTGGGTGGCTTCGTTAGGCGCGATCGTGCAGAATAACGGCGGAGTCAAGGAATACGGCGTTCTCCTCACCTTTACCCTGAAGGCGTTTCCGAAAGTGGGGCTCAACTTCAATTTCGATCCCGCCGGGACGGGGCAATCGGATCAGCCGTAGGAAAAGGCATGCCCCGAGATTAGAGATCCGGCTCCCGCGATTTTATTTAATTTCCATGGATCTCTCAATTATTGGTTCCGGTTATGTCGGCCTCGTGACCGGCGCATGTTTTGCCGATGTCGGCCACAACGTGACCTGCGTCGATAACGACCCGCGCAAAGTGGAGTCGCTCCAAAACGGCAAGGTGCCGATTTACGAGCCGGGCCTGGAGGAGATCGTGCACCGCAACGTTTCCGCGCAGCGGCTCCGCTTCACCAGCAGCATCAAGGAAGGAGTCGACAATGCGCAGGTGGTTTTCATCGCCGTGCCGACGCCGCAGGATGCCGACGGGAGCGTCGATTTGAGTTTCATCGAGAAAGTCGCGCGCGAAATCGCCGGAGTCCTGACCGATTATCGGGTGATCGTGGACAAGAGCACCGTGCCGGTGAAGACCGGGGAAAAAGTCGCGGAGTCGATCAAGCGCTACAACAAGCACGGCGCGGAATTCGATGTGGTGAGTAATCCGGAATTTCTGCGCGAAGGCTGCGCGGTGGCGGATTTGATGAAGCCGGATCGAATTGTAATCGGCGCCTCGAGCGAACGCGCGGTCGACCTGATGAAGAAAGTTTACGAGCCGTTCATGGCGCCGATGCTCGTCACCGACATCAACAGTGCGGAGCTGATCAAGCACGCGGCGAATTCTTTTCTCGCGCTCAAAATTTCCTACATCAACGCTGTCTCCGCTATCTGCGAAGCGAGCGGCGCGGACGTGGAGAAAGTGGCCGATGGCATCGGGATGGATCGGCGGATCGGGCGGAATTTTCTTAACGCCGGGATCGGCTACGGCGGCTCCTGTTTCCCGAAAGACATCGCGGCCTTCATCACCATCAGCGAGCAGCTCGGCGTGCCTTTCAACCTGCTCAAGGAAGTGCAGCGGATCAACGCGAGCCAGAAGGATCGCTTCCTCAAGACGATCCGGAGTGCGCTCTGGGTTTTGCGCGACAAGAAAATCGCGGTCTGGGGACTGACCTTCAAACCCGACACCGACGACATTCGTTCCTCGGTCGCGATCGAACTGGTGGCCGACATGCTCAAGGAAGGTGCGCAGGTCACCGTCTACGATCCGAAAGGGATGGAAAAAGCGCGCGAAGTGAAGTCGATCGCCAACGCGCACTTTACCGAGACGGCGCTGGAAGCGGTCGACGGCGCGGAGGCGCTCATCGTCGCGACGGAATGGGCCGAGTTTGCCAACGTCGATCTGCAAGCGGTGCGCGAGAAAATGCACGTGCCGCTGATCTTCGACGGGCGCAATCTTTTCGATCCGGAGACGATGAAGAAGCTCGGCTTCCAATACACCTCGATCGGGCGGCCGAAGAGCAAAGCGCTGTAGCCGGGGACGCTGTCCCCGGCCCCCGTTGCTGGCCGGTCCGGCGTTCGAATTCCGTAAGACAACCCTCGGGGCCATACGGCCGGGGACAGCGT
>JALYOR010000063.1 GCA_030856765.1 Verrucomicrobiota bacterium
GTTTTCGGCTGCGGGATCGTGGATTGCCCACCGCCACCGGCGGTCGCGGCGCGCTCTACGTCGTGACTCAGATCGCCATTCCGAAAGAGCTGAGCGAAGCCGAGCGCGCGCTCTGGGAACAGCTCGCTGCCCTGTAGCCGGGGACGCCGTCCCCGGTCGCTCGATCGGATCGCTGGCCGCGGCAAAAAATGTCCTGCCGGGGACAGCGTCCCCGGCTACAAGCTCCACAGCTCCGGGGCGCCTTGGTTAAAAGCAACAAATGAAGATTGCGCTCGGTTCCGATCACGCCGGTTTCCGCTACAAGGAAAAGATCAAGGAGCTCCTGACGTCGTTAGGCCACGAAGTGAAGGATTGCGGCACCTCGAGCGAAGCGCCGGTTGATTATCCGAAGTTCATCGTCCCGGCGGCGGAGGCGGTGGCGCGCGGCGAATGCGAGCGCGCGATCGTGCTCGGCGGCTCCGGTAACGGTGAAGCGATGGCGGCCAACAAGGTGCACAAGGTTCGTTGCGCCCTCTGCTGGAACGAGGAGACGGCGCGCCTTTCGCGCCAGCATAACGACGCCAACGTGCTGTCGTTAGGCGAGCGGATGATCCCGGAAGCACTGGCGCTTCAGATCGTGCGCATCTGGTTGACGACCGATTTCGAGGGCGGCCGGCACGCGGCCCGCGTGGCCCAGCTCGACGAACTGTAGCCGGGGACGCCTTCCCCGGCCGAGGGCTGCAAAGCTTGCGCCACCGGGGACAGCGTCCCCGGCTACAGGGCCGCCCAGACGCTGAAGAGGAAGACGGCGCTGACGAAGGCGTTGCTCTGGAAAAAGGCGCGATTGATCCCGGCCAGGTCGAGCCGGGCTGCGCTTCGGTGTTCGAAAAAGAGCGCACCCGCCACTAGCGGCAACCCGCAGAAATAAATCGCGCCCAGGGAAGCGGCGAAACCAAAGGCAATCAGCGCGGCGAACATGGCGAGGTGTAGGATTTGAGCGAGGCGCAGCGATCTTGCGATCCCCAGCTGCACGACGAGCGAATGTAGTCTTTCGCGCCGGTCGAACTCATAATCCTGGGTAGCGTAGATTAAATCGAATCCCGCCACCCACCCGACCACGCCGGCCCCGAGGAGAAGGGGAGCAAGCGCGAGCTGGCCAGTCGCGGCGATCCAGGCACCGGCCGGCGCAACAGCCAGGGCCAACCCGAGAAAGAAGTGGCTGGCGGCGGTAAAACGTTTCGTGAGCGAGTAGAAGAAAATGATCGCCAGCGCGACGGGGGCGAGAAAGAAGGTGGTGCGATTAATCGCGGCCGCGGCGGCAACGAAGGCGGCTGAGCTGAGAATGAGAAGCAAAAACGCGCTCGACCGCGAGAGAAGCTGGTGTCGCATCGCGGTGCGCGGATTTCGCTGATCAAGCCTCCAATCGACGATGCGGTTGAAAAGCATCGCTGCCGTCCGGGCGCAGACCATGCAGACCAGAACGAGGAAGAGCAGACGCGCTGAGGGCCGTCCCTGGGTCGCGACGAGGAGCGCACCGAGCGCGAAGGGCAGGGCGAAGACGGTATGGGAAAAGCGAATTAGCTGCAGAAAGCGGCTGAGTCCACTTTGCTTCGGCTTGGCGGTGGTCATCGAAGCAGCGTCTCCAGCCGTTCGCGAGCGGAGGAGAGGATGGGCAGGCCGTGGGCGAAGAGCAGACGCTCGAACCGCCAGTCGAGCAACTGTCGCAATGACCGCTTCATCACTTTTTGGTTGGTGCAGTACTTCACCGGCAAGAGCGTGAATCCATACGGTTCGAAATTGATCAGCGCATCCCCGAGCACGACTGTGCCGCCGTCGTCGGCGAAATGGAACGCGAGCTCTCCGGTCGCGGCCCCGGGAAGGGGGATGGCACTCAGGCCTGGGGCGATCTCGCCCGCCTTGATTGGGACGATGGTGATCTCTCCGAGTTCTGGCATTGCGCAGGCCGCAAATACCGGAACCTGGAACTTCTCCGCGAACCGGCCCGCGTCCCGGGGATGATTGGAATTCGTGACCAGGACCCCTGCGACGCTGCGATTGCTGGTGACTTCCGCGAGCGAATCGGGGTGAAGAGGGGTTGGGTCGATAAAATAAAGCCGGCCGTCAGTTTCGGCAGCGGTGGAGAAAAGGTCGGACTTCACGGAAGAGTCGTAGACCTGCCAGAGGGAGAGGAAATCGCTCAGTCGGACGAGGTCAGGCGGGTTGGGCATGGGGATTTATCGCGAGGGAGAGAAACGGTGGCACTGTAGCTGCTACACACAATCTAATTACTAGAAAAACCATATGATGACCTTCTCCTATCAAGCTCGCGATGGTGCTGGCAATATCGTAAACGGTATCCAGGACGCCATCAACGAGGACAACGCTGTCACCAGTCTCATGAGCCGCGGGCTCATGGTTCTTTCACTGCAGCAGAAAGCTGCTGCTACCCGCAAGAAAAACAAGGTGCTGACGGTCAAGGAAACCGATCTCGTCCTTTTCACCCGGCAGCTCGCGACCATGATCGAGGCCGGCATCTCGCTCACCCAGGCGCTGACCGCGCTCTACGAGCAGTGTGACCCGAAACGGCAGAAGAACCTGGCCAGCGTGATCAGCGACGTGACCGCACGAGTCCAGGGCGGCGAGACGTTCCACGAGTCGATCTCGAAACATCCGCGCGTCTTCAACCGTCTCTTCGTGAGCATGGTAAAAGCTGGTGAAGCCGGTGGATTGCTTTCGGAGATTCTCGATCGTCTGGCCGGCTTCCTCGAAGCCAGCGCCCGTCTGCGCAAGAAGGTCAAATCGGCCATGACCTACCCGGTCATCGTGATCAGCATCGCGTTTTTGATTACCACCTTCCTGATCGTTCGCGTCGTCCCAGTCTTCGGCGAAATCTTCAAGGATTTCGGCGCCAAGCTGCCGGCTCCGACTCAGTTCCTGATCGACCTGAGCGACTTCATCCGGGCGAAATGGTATTTCATGATCCTGGGCATCGGCGGCGCCATCTTTGGGATCCGCTATTTCCTGCGGTCGACCCGCGGCCGTCAGTTGAGTGACAAATGGAAGCTGAAGCTTCCGATCTTTGGCCCGCTCATTCACAAGATCTGCATGTCGCGCTTTGCTCGCACCTTTGCGCAGCTCATCCGCAGCGGCGTGCCGATCCTCGAAGTGCTCGACATTGTCGGCGGCACTTCCGGCAACCATGTTGTCGAAGAAAGCATCAAGGGCGTCAGCACCGACGTGGAGAAAGGCGACAACCTCTCGGTCGCGCTCTCGAAGAAGAAGATTTTCCCGCCCATGATGCTGCGCATGGTCGCGGCCGGCGAATCGACTGGTCGCATCGATACCATGCTGGAGAAAATGGCGGACTTTTGGGACGAGGAAATTGAGGCCCTGCTCGACGCCCTCACCTCGCTCATCGAACCACTCTTGATCGTGTTCCTTGGAGTGATCGTAGGCGGCATCGTGATCGCGATGTTCCTGCCGATCTTCAAGCTGAACGAAGTAGTTTCGCAGAGCAAAAGCTAGGGAGAAGCTTGCTCGGTGGAGAGGGGGGCGGATCGCAAGATCCGCCCTCTTTATTTCTTCTCGTCCTCGTCCTCGATGTCATCGATGAATGCCGCAGAGTCGATCCTGTAG
>JALYOR010000069.1 GCA_030856765.1 Verrucomicrobiota bacterium
CCCAAGAACTCGGTAGCTCCGCCGGACGCAATTGGCTCTCCGTTAGGCAGATTCGTGATCGTCGCGTGGTCGGCTGTAGCTGAACCGCCGAATTTGGTCTTGCCTCCACCGGAAGCGGCCGACGTCCCCCGCGAGTTATTCGTGATGACAACATTGCCAGCATTTGCATTGTCAGTGAAAGTAACCGAGCCGCCGAAGGCTCCGCTAACCGTGCCCCCGTTATTAACAAAGGTGGAGTCCAGGGCGGTTGAGTCGTCAAAGAAAATCACTTGCCCCCCGCCCGTCAAATTACTCACGCCGCCCGTAGTCGTGAAGCTAGTTTGTGTTCCGGAGGTGGCACTATTGGTGAAGATGATTTCCGCCGGGTCAACCCCGACTGAGAAATTTTGGCTGACTCCCGCGTTATTCGTTATGCCCGAGCCGCTGACTGTCAAGACCTGGGAAGAAGGTACGCTGGTGGTGAAAGCGCTCGCGCCTGCGTTATAGATGATCCCATTCACCTCGGTCGTCGCCGAGAGAGTGATGTTGTTTCGGCTGGAGTTGTTGAAGGTAGCGATGTCGGAAGGGCCATTGGGCACAGTCGCCGGGGTCCAGTTGGCGGCGGTGTTCCAGTCATTAGTGTTCGGATTAAGGCTCCAAACGGCGCTGCCGGCTTGGGCGTGGAGTGCAAATGCGCAGATGAGGATGGTGAGGGATCTTGTTTTCATAGGTTGAGAGTCCTTGCTTGAGACGAGCAAAATCCCGCCTTCGTGTCGAGCCAAAACCTCCCCGTAAACACAAGGGAGCGTTTTCATCGTCAGAAGGAAAACAGGCGCGCGGGCCGGACCGAATTCCCTAAATTCTTATCACCGTCAGCTCGGGGCGGCAGTTGAAGCGGATGGCCAACATGTAGGTGCCGATTCCGACGTTGACGTAAAGCGGCCCGCCTAACGACTCGTAAAGCCCCGTTTGGTAGCGCCCCACTCCGTAGGGCAGCACCGGTGCACCGTAGAACGGGATGCGCACCTGGCCGCCGTGGGAATGACCGGCCACGATGAGGTCGTAGCGGCGGCCGTCGAGCCGGTCGGCCTGGATCGGGTAATGGATGAGGAGGAGCCGGCGCAGCGCCTTCGGGGCGGCGAGGGCGTGGACGCCGCGCAGGCCCATGCCGATCAGTTCCAGCTTGGACTGGGGCAGCACGATGCTGCGGTCTTCCATCCATTCACCGCCGGTCTCGCGGAACGCCTCGATGTATTCCCGGAAATCGGCCCCGCTCCCGTAATCCCAATTACCGGGGCAACCGTAAACCGGTCGTTCGATCTGCCGGATGAAGTCGAGCGCGGCCGGGGCATAGCGCGCGTCTTCAATCAGGTCGCCGGTAAAGCAGACGAAATCGGGATCGAGGAAGTTGATCTCGTCGACCACGTCGGCGGCATAGCCCTCGTCGCCTTTGTAATGGAAGTCGCTGAATTGGACGAAGCGGCAGGTGGGTTCAGGATGGAGATCGAGATGGGTCACGCGCAGCCACGTCGGCTCGACGAAGCGTCCATCGATCCCGGCGACCGCCGGGAGGGCGACGAGGCCGAGTCCAAGAAATTGGCGTCGGCTGAGTTTTCGCATCGCTCGTTAGTCCGGGAAAGTGAGGAGGCGCATGATCCCCTGGCCACTCTCGGTGAGCCGGGCGCTGCTCCCGCGCCCGGCGACGTTGCCGCGGGTGAGATTACGGCAATCGATTGGGGTTGGTTTGACGTAGGAGAGTTCGGCGGCGGTGACCGCGTGGTCGCTCGGAGCGAGGCGCAAGGGAAGTCCGGAACCGGTGAAGGAAATTTCCCAGGAAACCGGATTTTCGTTAGGCGAACCGGTTATCAGCCAGGGATAGCGGCGAGGCAACTGAAAGTCAGGCGAGTTCGGCACGATCACTTTGTAGAAGACCTCTTCTTTGGCCAGAAAAGCCGGCAAGGTGAGCGCGGAGTTGCTCCGCAGGGCTAGAAAGAGTCGCGGCAGATCGAGCCCGGCGAGGTTGAGGCCGTTGTAGATCCCATGGCGGTTCGGGTCCTTGAAATTGGCAGCGTGCCATGCTTCGAAGTGGTCGTTGAGCATGAGGTTGAGCTCGACGTGGACGTGCGAGCGCTCGCGATTGATGCCGCTCCCGGTGTGACCCATGACGCCGAGCTTTTCTCCCTGCTTGACCGTCTGTCCGGCCTCGACGGCGATCGTGTTGAGATGCGCGTAGAGACTGTAATAGGGAGAGCCGCCCCAGCGATGCTCGATCACGACGTAACGCCCGTAGTTGGACGCGCCCGCGGCGCGATTAGCATGGACGACTTTGCCGCCCGCCATCGCCCGGACTTCATCGAGCGGCTCGCCGCGCGCGTCGCGGCGCACCGGGCGAACGTCCATCCCTTCATGGAAACGGGTGTAGATCGTGCCCGCCCCGGTCTCGACCGGGTCGCGCACGAAACCATATTTACCGCCCTGCCACGGATGGGAAATGACGCCGTGCAAGTTGCGCTCGATGACCTGATAGAACTCGGCTCCGTCGCCGCGCAATAACGCGGTGTTTTCGGTCGGCAATACGAGATTGAGCGGGACCTCATCCGCACTGGCAATCATGGCGAGAAACAAAAGCGCGACCGCACGCATCCGACACCTCATTTCTGCTTCTTCTTCTTACCGCCGATCAGCTTCCAATCTTTGTTCATCAACTTGATATCCTCCTCGGTCAGACCTGACGCGAGATAGATTTTGCCGTCGGCGACGCGGCGATCCACCTGCAGCTCGGTAATCGGGCGGTCGTTGAGGAAAACGAAGAGAAGCTTCCCCCGCTGCTCCACGCTCAGAGTGTCGAGCACGGTCCGCCCGTGATCGTCCAGCTCGAGAAGCGCAGCGTAACTGCCGTCGGCCGCGCGGTAAGGATAGAATCGCTTCACGTCGCGCTCGCTCAGCCAGGCCATCCTCTCGATGAAAACGTTGCGCCCGCTGAGGGATTGGATCGGTTGGGCAAAGGTCGAGCCGTCGTTCTCGTTCGCGGCGACATGGACGCGGAAGGTGCAATGCCGCGGCTTCGCCTCCGCGCCTGCCACGAGACCGAAAACGAGCGCGCTGATGAGCAGACTCCGCATGGGCGATTGATAAAGGGTTTGACAGTTTTTGCAACGTTGGCCTCTTTGGGGCGAATGAGACGCCGCTCCATATTGATTGCGCTGCTCCTGCTGGCCGCGGTCCCACTGGCGCCGGCGCAGGAAAAGCGCGGCTTCTTCGGCCGGCTCTTTCATCCGTTTGGGTCGTCGAAAAAGATTCCCGAATACAAGAATCCAAAACTGCGCGGTCTCGTCCTGGCGGTCGAGTTGCCGGAGGGACCGATCAGGCTTTCCGAGATGCGCCAGCTGCCGGTGCACATCACGCTCACCAATCGCGGCGATCGCACCGTGGAATTGAATTTCCCGAGCGAGCAACGGATCGAGATCCTGCTTCACGACGCGGCCGGCCAGGTCGTGACGCGTTGGTCTGAGAACCGCGCCTTCGAAGATCAGCCGGGCCATTTGCTGATCAACCCTAACGAATTCGTCGAGTACTCGGAGACGATCGCCACCCGCGAGCTGGCGCCGGGCAGAGTCTTCACCGTCGAGGTGGCAATGCCGGCCTATCCGGAGCTGGACGCGCAGCGGAAATCGATCACTGCGCCCTGATCTGCGGTGCGTCTTTTTTCCGATTACCATCTCCACCCGCAGGGCCATCGCCTGCAGCCCTACACGCCGGAATTGCTCCAGCCGTGGGCCGATTACGCGAGAAAAATCGGGCTGCGCGACATCGCCCTCACGGATCACGACCGCTATCATCGCGGGATCGATCTGGACGAACTGGATCGATTCCGCGCGGCCAATCCCGACCTGCAAATTCGCGCGGGAATCGAACTCGATAACGATCCGGCTCATTCCGCGGACGGCCGTCGCTGGGTCGAGGCCAATTGGGACCGGCTCGATTTCGTGCTTGGTTCCGTTCACTTCCTGCGCGGCGACTGGGCGTTCGATCACGCGGGCGAGGAAGCCGAGTTTGCGCAGCGTGATGTCGACGAAGTCTATGCCGATTACTACGAGCGCATCCGTGCGATGGCAGCGAGCGGACTGGTCGATTGCATGTCGCACCTCGATCTGGTGAAGATCTTTGGCTTTCGCCCGACTAAGGACCTCGGTGACCTACTTGATGCCGTCCTTTCCGAAATTCGCGGGGCTGACCTGGCGATGGAACTGTCAACCGCGGGCTGGCGCAAACCAGTGGGCGAGCTCTATCCGAGCGACGAGATCATTCG
This sequence comes from Verrucomicrobiota bacterium, assembly GCA_030856765.1. GTDB lineage: Bacteria > Verrucomicrobiota > Verrucomicrobiia > Chthoniobacterales > UBA10450 > Palsa-1392. Next base: position 4,289 of record JALYOR010000069.1, read on the forward strand.
CCGCGCGCTGGCTAAGGGAATTCCATTCACGACCGCATCCGATGGACACTCGCATGTGCAGCAGGGGGAAAACTTCGATCGTCTCGGCGCCAAAATGGCGGAAATGGGAATCGACGAAGTTTGCGTTTTTGAGCGGCACCGGCGGACGGTCTGCCCGGTCTAAAACTCCCAGGCGGCTGGTTCTGCTGGCCTGGCTGGGACATTGCGCCACCGACCGGCCGCGGACCTCGCGTCGGAATGGCGTGAGGCGCTCGCCCGATTGGAATTCCAAAGCTGCTTGCTAAAGCGGAATCGCGGGCGGTCCCGCTCATCCAAATGTCCCGGATTCGGTTGCGCACCGTCTCGGGCACGAATTACGCTTGCTCGCCATCGACTCCGGCGCCCCATCCCAGTCGAATCTTTCCCAAATGCAAACCATCGTCATCGGCCACAAGAATCCCGATATGGATTCGATCTGTTCCGCCCTCGCCTACGCCCATCTCAAGCGCGTCACCGGCACGCCTGACGTCATCGCCGCCCGCGCCGGCAGCACCAACCAGCGAATCGATTTCGTCCTGGAGAAATTTGGCGTAGAGCCGCCCCTTTTCATCAGCGATCTCTCCGACCGGGTCAGCGACGTGATGGCGCGCGACGTGATCAGCGTCCACGCCGACTCGACCGCCTACGACGCCATCCATCTGCTCGAGAAAAAGCGCCTCCGCGGCCTGCCCGTGATCGATGACCAAGGATGCTTTCTCGGGCTGCTTTCCGCTTTCAAGATCAGCCACCACCTTTTCCCTCCGCGGGAAGAAGCGGAAACGGCGCGTCTCATCACCGCGCCCCTGGCCAGCATCGTCGAGACTTTCGGCGGCCAACTCCTGACCGGCGAACTGCCTAACGACGCCGCCGAATATCTTCTCATGATCGGGGCGACGAGTTCCGAAACCTTCGGCGCGCGGTTGCAGAATCATCGGCCCGAGAAACTCGTGCTTTTCGTCGGCGACCGGGACGACATCCAAATGCTCGCCATCACCGCCCGGGTGCGGGTCATCGTGGTCACGGGCGGTCTCCCGGTTTCGCCCGCCGTCGAGCAAGCCGCCCGCGCCCAGGGAGTCACCATCGTCACTTCGCCGCACGACACCGCCATCAGCGTCGATCTGGCGCGCGGCGCGGTCCAGGTCGGGCGGATGTTGGAACCGGAATATCTCAGCTTTACTCCGGACACCCTGCTCGACGAAGTCCGCGAAAAAGCCGCGCACTCCGCCGCGTTCGTCTTTCCGATCGTCAACGAAGAAGGCGTGCTGGTCGGCATCCTGGCCAAGAGCAACCTTTCCAACCGGGCCGACCGTCAGCTCATCCTTGTCGACCACAACGAGCTCTCGCAGGCCGTGAAAGGCGCCGACAAAGTGCGCATCATCGAAATTCTCGACCACCATCGCATCGGAGGCTTCGCCACCGATTCGCCGATCCTTTTCTGGAACAACCCCGTCGGTTCCACCAGCACCATCGTCGTCCTTTGCTATCGCGGAGCCGGCGTGCCCATCCCACGCGAGATCGCCGGTCTCCTCATGGCTGGCCTCATCGCCGACACCCTCAACCTCAACTCCCCCACCGCCACCGCGACCGACCGCCAAATCCTGCAAGAACTATCCATCATCGCCGGCGTCGACCCCACCAAACTGGCGGAAGAAATCTTCTCGGTCGGTTCCCCGCTCCTCACCTTGACGCCCGAGCAAGTCATCACAACCGACTGCAAGGATTACCAGGAAGACGGCCACCGATTCACCGTCTCGCAAATCGAAGAGCTCAGTTTCTCCCACTTCCCTGAGAAACAGGACGCACTTCTCGCGTCCCTGGAAGCCCACGTCCGTAAGGGACAGCTCTACTTCGCCGCCCTTCTCGTGACCGACATCAACACCCAAAGCTCGGTCCTACTCTGCCACGGGGCGCCCGAGTTCTTGCACCAGATCGATTACCCCGCGCGCGGTCCGCACATGTGGGAGCTGGCCGGTGTGGTCTCGCGCAAGAAGCAGTTACTGCCATATCTCCTGCAATGCTTGGCGCATCTACCGAGCACCTAGGTCAGCTCCTATCGACGTTTGCTTCTCCTCGCTCCCTCTCGCCCCCCTCGCTCCCAAGTTGGACTAAGTCCCCTCGTTCCCAAGTTGCACTTGGGAACGACCTTGCCCAAGAAGCTAGGCTTCACCCCCTCAGCCAGTCACCACACCGTAAAACCGGCACCGCCCCCGCCAGCCACTCATGCGCCGAGGAATACCGCCAATGCTCCGGAGAAGCCACCAACCCCCGCTCAACCGGATTATTGTGAAGATACTCCAGCTTCTGCTGCATGATCTCGTCACTCGCGATCGCCTGCGGGTGAAACCCCTCCTGCCAAAACTGACGCTCACTCTCCGTCTTATGCGCCGCGCGAAAGTAGGCTAGTTGGTTTAAGAGACATTCCGCCTTTTCGCTCTCCAACTGCTCGAGCAGCCGCCGGGCGGTATGTCGCTTCAGGTCCGCCATCACCCTGGACAAGTCAGGCGAAGCGAGAATGGCGTGGAAGTGAGTATCGAGAATCACCCAGGCGTAGATCTTCAGCCCCTTTTCCGCTCGACAATAGGCAAGAGACTCGACCAGGACGTCGCAGCGCACCGCCTTCGTGAAGACCGGTAACCAGGCGACTACCGAGGAAGTGACGAAGTGCGCCTGTTCCTTCTCGTTGACCCGGTAGCGGCTGCGCATCGTGTCAGGATGATGGAAGCTTAGCTTCTAAGACAAGCGCGTTCCCAAGTGCAACTTGGGAACGAGGGATCGCAACGAGGGATCGCAAGTGCAACTTGGGTACGAGGGATGACGAGGGACCTGGCCCCAGGTCCCCCTCGGGGGAACCGAGGGAGGCGACCCGAGGGACCGCAAGCACGAGCAGGAGATCGACTCCTCC
>JALYOR010000128.1 GCA_030856765.1 Verrucomicrobiota bacterium
GAATTGCTCCGGACGCACCGGAATTATCAGCCGCTCCTTGCCAAAGTGGCCGGAGGAAAGCTGAAAGGCCTCGCCCACATCACCGGCGGCGGTCTGGTCGACAATTTGCCGCGGGTTTTGCCTGGCGATTGCGACGCTATCATCGACCCGGCGAGTTGGAAGGTGCCGTCCATCTTCCAGATCATGGAGGAGCGCGGCCGCGTTTCGCACGCCGAGATGTATCAGGTCTTCAATATGGGGATCGGCATGGCGGCGATCGTTGGACCTCACGACGCCGCGTCGATCGCGAAGCAGTTGCGCGCGAAAGTCATTGGACGGATCGAACGGGGGCACGGTGCGGTCCACCTGGTGAGGCGCTGACCCCCGGGAGCGTGCGTCTGGTCATGCGGAAGCATGACCCTCCGGAGGGCCGAGCTGGAAAGCCCGGCCGTTGCTTCGCATCCGTTACGGCCGCTCGTCCAGTTTGGCGTTCCCGCTACTTCTTCTCCGTCTTCACCACTTCGGCCCGCCAGACCGGTCCGTTAGGCTGAAACGGCGGCAACTTTTGGCCAGATTTCAACGCCGGCATTTTGCCGTCGGCGACGCGGAAGATGGGCAGGATCGGCGCCCCATGGCTTTTCTTTTCGTAGGTCGCGCCATCTTTCTCGATCAGGAGATCGGCGAAAAACTCGCCGCCCGGTTGTTCGCCGATCAGAATCTCCATGTCGTAGAAGTTCCCCACTTTGACTGAGACGGCCGGCCCTTTGACGAACTTGTTCGGAATTTCGCTGAAGCCGTAGTCGTACTTGGCCGCGATGCTGGAGACGTTGTGCAGGTTCCAGGAACCGTCGAGAACGATCTGGCCGTTGAACCTCACCACTAATAGATCGTCGCCCGCGCCGACGAAATGGTAGGTGCCGGTCTCGGGCGGTGAGACGCGGCCGCGGTAGAGCGCGACCCACAGGTTCGGCTTCACTTCACCGGAGACGTGGAAGGCGCGCGGCCCTTCGTCGGCCTTCATGTAGGGGGTGAAAATCTGCACGTTATAGAGTTTCTGCGGCGCCTGATAAAATTTTTGAAAGGCGCTCTCGTTCCAGCCGCCTTTGATGAAATCATTCACGATGTCGCCGTATTTTTGCTCGGTCATGTCGGTCGAGCGGTGGGTCTGGGTTTGTTTCAAATCGTAGAGCGTCCCGGCAAAAGAGCCGGCCCCAGCCTCGCGCAGCCCGAAGAAAGAAATCGGACCGCCCCCGCCCTGGCTGCCTTCGGCGCCGCTCAGCGCCGTGGCGGCACCGATCCCCGCGCCGCCGACTCCGGCCATTTTCATCGGGGCGGCGTCGTTCGTTTTCGGCATGGCGGGCATTTCGGGTAACGTCACCTTCGCGATGCCGGTGGTGACAATGCGCCGGGTGACCGCGGGCGCGCTCATCGTGCTCTGCTTTTTCGCCAGTTGCACTTTATGCTCGATCGAGCGTTCGGAGCGATTGGGGGAGGGCGGTCCGCCTTTGAAAGTGAGTTTGCGCTGGGGGCTGTAGGTTTGGACGACATAGATCGCCGCGCCAATTCCGAAGAGGAGATGGACGATGATGCTGATGAAAAGGAAGCGGCTGTTCCGCAGGCGCGCCCAGAGCGACGGTCTTCGGTCTGGCACGGCTCCGGCGGCGACGGCACCTGCTTCTTTTTCCTCCACGGGCGAAACACTCATCGATTGGGGGAGCTTTTAGCGTGCGAGGCCCGCGAGGTAAAGCCGCCGTTCGCTCGACAGTTAACGCGGGTTGGTCTAAAAGTCCGGCACCGATAGGGCAGTTAGCTCAGCGGTAGAGCGGCACGTTTACACCGTGTTGGTCGGGGGTTCGATCCCCTCACTGCCCACCCGCTGCGCCGACGCCCGGAGGAGCGGTACGCGCCGGCAGAATGGCGAGGGCGATGAAGCCCTGCACCACCTTGTCGTCCTGGTTGAGGGTGAGGCTGCGATAGCGAAGGAGGCCATACCCGGGTTTGGAGAGGGAAAGGCGCGCTTCGAGAATTTCGACTTCGACTCGCAAGCTGTCGCCCGGATGAACCGCCAGCGGCCAGCGGAGTTCGTCCAGCGCGCGGCCGATGATGCCGCCTTCCACCTGCATCGTATCGACAAAGAGGCGCATCGAGATGGCCGCAGTCTGCCAACCGCTCGCCGCCAGGCCGCCGAGCAGGTTGTCGTTCGGATTGGATTCGAGATGGAAAGGCTGTGGATCGTAGCGGCGGGCGAACTCGACAATGGCATCCTGCGAGATCGTCTGGCTGGTTGAAACGAAACGGCTGCCGACGGGAAAATCTTCAAAGGCGCGACCCATCCTGCAGCATCAGCGCATCGTCCACGGCAAGGCAAGCGTCCCCTTTGGCTCTGGGTAGCGCACGCGTCTCGCGTGCTGGCAACGGTGCCCTTGCGAACTTCAAAGCCTGTCGCGGTGGAGACACCGCAACCAGCACGCGAGACGCGAGCGCTACCCAGACTCCCGATTCGCGAGGTTGCGATGACACGCTAGAGTCAGCACGATTATCTCGAATCTCATGAGCGAAAAAGAGTTAATGGAAGCGGCCATCGCGCAGGCCCGGAAAAGCCTGAGCGAAGGCGGAATCCCGATCGGCTCGTCGCTTGCCCGCGACGGCAATCTACTCGCCGTCGGACACAACAAACGAGTGCAGGACGACGACCCGATTACCCATGCCGAGATCGATTGTCTGCGCAATGCCGGCCGGATCGGGAGCTTTCGCGGCACCGTTCTCTATTCGACCCTCATGCCCTGTTATCTCTGCAGCGGCGCGGTGGTGCAGTTTGGAATCTCGAAAGTGATCGTGGGCGAGAGCCGCACTTTTCCGGGCGGGCCGGAATTCATGCGCAGTCACGGCGTCGAAGTGATCGATCTCGATCTGCCGGAATGCGTCGAGATGATGCAGAAGTTTATCGCCGAAAACCCCGCGCTTTGGAACGAGGATATCGGTCGTTAGGCTAGGTGCGTCCGGCGCGCTATGGCGCGAGTCGATTGTACTTCTTCAGGATCTGCTGCAACTGCTGGTGCGGTAGAGCGGATACCTGGTGACCGTCGCGGCCGGTCATGTCCTCATTGTCGACCAAGGCATTGACAATCGCTTCCTCGACCGCCTCCACCGTGGCCTGGAAAATCGGGTCGAGCCGGTCGTTGGGCACGGTTTGCACACTGTGGGTAGGTTGCTCGGGGTTGTTCGCGCCCGGATTGGCGGTGGAGAAAGCGAGAAACAAATCGCCCGAACCGTTACCGGAAGTCGCGCCAGTGCGAGCGAGGCCGAGGCTGGCGCGGCGGGCGAGGCGTTTCAGTTGGCCGGGCAGGAGCGGCGCGTCGGTCGCGACGACGATGATGATCGAGCCGGTTTCTTTTGGATAAACGGAGCCGGGAATTTCTTTTCCGACCGGTACACCCGCGATCGTGAGTTGCGAGCGGCGGCCGCAATTTGCCTGGACCAGCGCCCCGATGGTGTAACCGCCCTTCGGCTTCTCGAGGACTCGCGATGCGGTGCCGGTTCCGCCTTTGAACTCGTAACAGATCATCCCTGTGCCGCCGCCGACGCTGCCTTCCGCAACCGGTCCGCCTTTCGCAGTGTCGAGCGCGTGCGCCACGTCTTCGGCTTTGACGTGGAAACCATTGATATCGTTCAGCCAGCCGTCCCAGGTTTCTGCGACGACCGGCAGGCTCCACCAGTAGCCGGTCTTGTCCGCCGCGCCGTGCTCAAGGCGCCACTTGATGGCCGCATCTCGCGCCACGCCGACGCTGTGCGTGTTGGTGATGACGATCGGACCTTCCAAGAAGCCGCTTTCTTCCACCCAGACCGTTCCGGTCATTTCGCCGTTGCCGTTGAGGCTGAAACTGCCAGCGTAAACCGGATCGTTAAGCGACTCGTGCCCGCGCGGGATGATCGCCGTCACGCCTGTCCGCACCGGCCCTTTCCCGACTTCGAGTTTCCCTTCGCCGCTAACCAAAGTCGTGAAGCCCACCTCGACCCCCGCCACATCAGTGATCGCGTTCAGTTTTCCTGGCGTGCCCTCGAAGGGAATCCCAAGGACGCGCGCGCGAACCGCCGGTTTTGTGGGCGGAGTCGTTTGCGGCTCACGGGCGAGGAGCGGCGACCAAGCCGTGAGCAGCGCCAAACCTGTCGCGAAGATTTTCTTGTTCATGTTCGGACAGGATTAACAGGATATATCTCGAAGGAAAGAGGCGAGCATCACCGGCGGGTTCTCCAAATTCGAATAATCCTGTCCTGCTTTCCGAAATTCTATTTTCGCCGCCATCTCCGCGCACTAGATTGGGCGCGTGAGCTACCAGGTTTTTGCGCGAAAATACCGGCCGCAGACCTTCGACGACCTCGTCGGACAGGAGCACGTCACCCGCACGCTCAAGAACGCCGTCGAGCAAAACCGCCTCGCGCATGCCTACCTTTTCGTCGGTCCGCGCGGAATCGGCAAAACCTCCACCGCCCGCATTTTGGCGAAGGCGCTGAACTGCATTCACGGCCCCACTATCACGCCGTGCGGCGTCTGCGATAGCTGCAAGGAAATCACGGGCGGCAACAGCCTCGACGTCCTCGAGATCGACGGCGCGAGCAACAACGGCGTCGAGCAGGTGAGAGAATTGCGCGACAACGTGCGTTATGCGCCGGTGAAGGGGAAATACAAGATCTACATCATCGATGAGGTGCACATGCTCTCCTCGCAGGCCTTCAATGCCCTCCTCAAGACCCTCGAAGAACCGCCCGAGCACGTGAAGTTCATCTTCGCCACGACCGAGCCGCAGAAAGTTTTGCCCACCATCCTGAGCCGCTGCCAGCGCTTCGATCTCCACCGCATCCCGGCTAACCTGATCGCCAAGCATCTCCACTACATCGCGGAGAACGAGAAGGTGGCGCTGGAACCGGCCGCCGCCCACGCCATCGCGCGCGGCGCCGACGGCGGATTGCGCGATGCCGAGTCGATGCTCGATCAACTGGTCGCTTTCTGCGGCGAGAAGATCGCGGAGAGCGATGTCCTGAACGTCTTCGGTTTTACGAGCGAGCAAACCGTCGCCGGTTTCACCGAGAAAATCCTGCGCGGCGAAACCGCGGCCGCGCTTGGTGTCCTCGACGAACAGGTCGCCGCCGGCAAAGAGATGATGAAGCTGATGAGCGATCTCATCGCCCATCTGCGCGATTTGCTCGTCTACAAAGTAAAGCCCGACGCCCTGGCCGAGGAAGCCGCGCCCGAAATCCAGTCGTCGTTAGGCGAAGAAGCCGCCCTCATCGAGACCGACCGGCTCCTCGAACTCATCGAGCAATTTGCCGAGGCCGAAGGCCGAATGAAATGGGCGCCGAACAAGAAGCTGCACTTTGAAGTCGCCGTCATCAAAGCGATCCAAACGTTGGGCCAAGTCACCCTCAGCGAAGTGATCGACAACCTCACCGCCCTCCGAGGCGGCAGCACATCAGTCCCCTCCGTTCCTTCGGTCCCCAAACCAGTCCCGCGTCCCGCACCGGCGCCCAAACCCGCCCCAGACGCGGAAAAAAAAACCGCGCCTCCCGAGGTTGAAAAGCCGGTGGCGCCCGCTGCGCCTCCATCCGACCGGGTCGACTCCACTGACATGGCCGCCACCTGGCGCCAAGCCGTCCAGCTTTCCCACACCCGCCGCCCACTCATCCGTACTTGGATCGACACCGCGCACTACCTCGGTAGCGAGGGCCCCAACGTTCTCCTCGGCTTCTCCCCCGAGGAAAAAACCATCATGGAAGGTCTCTCCCGGCCGAACAACCGCAGCTTCCTCGAAGCCCTCCTCAAAGAACTCACCGGCACCGATTGGACCGTGAAACTCAGCGTCGGCCAGGACCTCCCCGCCGCGCCCAAACCCACCGAGATTCCCGAACCCGCCGAAGAAGAAGAAAACCCCGCCAGCAATAAACCGAAAGCGGCCGCCGCTGACGACACCGTTGACGTCTTCAAAAACGATCCATTAATTAAAGAAGCCCTCGAAATTTTTAAGGGCGAAATCAAATCCGTCACCAGCTGAAAGAACCGACCCGATGAATCTCAACAAATTGATGAAGCAAGCGCAGAAGATGCAGGAGCAAATGGCCAA
>JALYOR010000014.1 GCA_030856765.1 Verrucomicrobiota bacterium
GTGGCCAACTCGCTCCCGCCGCTCGACTTCGGAAAACTGGCCAGGCTGGACTTCGCGGCGCCGCGGTTGGACGACTTCCCCGCGCTCAACCTCGCCCGGCGCGCGGGCGAAACTGGCGGCACCCTGCCTGCTGTAATGAACGCGGCCAATGAAGTCGCTGTCTCAGCTTTTCTCGATCGCCGAATCGGCTTCCCGCAGATCTGGCAATTGGTCGAGCAAATCATGAACCGTCACGCCTCCGTTGCTAACCCGACCCTCGATGTCATATTGGAAGCCGACCGCTGGGCGCGCGACGAAGCCGCCGGCCGGGCCGCTGATTTGACTCGCTAAACGACCGCCAACTTCCGAGCGCCATGTTGCTGCACGCCCTTCGCATTATTTTCATCCTTCTTGAGGTGGTCGTTCTCTTTAACCTCCTCATCGTGGTCCACGAGCTCGGCCATTTTTTGGCGGCCCGCTGGCGTGGGTTGGTGATCGAGAAGTTCGGCGTCTGGTTCGGCAAGCCACTCTGGAAGAAGACGATCAACGGCGTTCAATATTCGTTAGGTTCGATACCGCTCGGCGGGTTTGTCGCACTCCCGCAACTCGCGCCGATGGATATCATCGAGGGCGAGACGGATGCCGATCGGGCCCAGCTCCCGAGGATCTCGGTGCTGGATAAAATCATCGTGGCCGTCGCCGGCCCGCTCTTCAGCATGCTCCTGGCGCTGGTCTTCGCGGGCATCGTCTGGGCGGTCGGGCATCCGGTGAGTGAGGCCGACATGACGACGGTGATCGGTTACGTCGAACCGAATTCGCCCGGCGAACAAGCGGGTCTGCAGGCGGGTGACAAGATTTTGGAAGTCGATGGCAAACCGGTCACCCGGTTCTCGGGAATGAGCGATAGCGTGACCTGGAACGTGATCCGGAGCGAAGGCAGCACGATTCCCTTTGTGGTCGAGCGCGCTGGGCAGCGACTCTCGATGGAGGTTACGCCTTATATTGCGCCGAGCAGCGGTTGGCGGCGCAAAAGCGTGCGCCAGGTTTTGGTTCATCCGGCGATCACCCCGGTCATTGACGAAGTGCAAGCGAAGACGCCTGCCGCGGCGGCGGGTCTGCGGCACGGCGACATCGTTCTCGGCTTCGATGGCCAGCGGATTTACAGCCCGGTCGCGCTCGGCGCCTATGTGGAATCGCACGCCGGCAAAACGATCTCCCTCGCGGTCGATCGGCAGGGGCAAAAGCTCAACCTCGCGGTCACCCCGCAGCTTTTGCCTAACGAGAAGGTGCCGCGCATCGGCATCGCCTGGGATACTTCGGGTCGGATGAAGATCTCGCATCCCAACCCGATCGAGCAGGTCTACAACAGCGTGACGAATACGCTCGAAACAATCGGCGCCGTGGCCTCGCCGAAGTCCGACGTAAAGTTGCAGCATCTGAGCGGCCCGGTCGGCATCTTCCGGATCTACTATTTACTCTTCGAGAACGAACGCGGCTGGCAGTTGGCCCTTTGGTTCAGCGTCATCCTGAACGTCAATCTCGCCATTCTCAACATGCTCCCGATTCCGGTGCTCGACGGGGGTCACATCGTCCTCGCACTGGTCGAGGCGGTCCGGCGCAAACCGGTCAATATCCGCATCCTCGAGATCGTCCAGACGGGCTGTGCGGTCGTGATCATCGGCTACATCGCCTACATCAGCTTTTTCGATTTCGGCGATTTGATCGGCGACAGGCGCGGCGCCGAGAAAGCTTCCGCGCCCGCGGCACAGTCGAGCCCGAGCCCGTAGCGGCGGTTCCGGGCTGCGGCGTTTCCAAAGCGAAGCGTTCGTGCTTTGCTATCGTTCGCCATGAGCCGCTTTTCCTACTGCGACGACCTTTTGCATTACCAGCGACGCGTTTCGCGCGAGGTGATGGTCGGTCAGGTGGGCGTGGGCGGTGCCAATCCGATCCGGGTTCAGTCGATGATCACCTGCGACACGATGGACACCGAGGCGTCGATCGCACAGACTATTGAGCTGGCCGAGGTCGGGTGCGAGATCGTCCGGATCACGGCGCCGACGGTGAAGGACGCGGCCAATCTTCAACATATCGTGAGCGGATTACGCGAGCGCGGCTGCCAGGTGCCGATCGTGGCGGACATTCATTTCAAACCGGAGGCCGCGCTCGAAGCGGCCAAGTGGGTCGAGAAAGTGCGGATCAATCCGGGCAACTACGCCGACTCGAAAAAGTTCAAGATCATCGAGTATACCGACAAGCAATATGCGGCGGAGCTGGCACGGATTCGCGAACGCTTTGCCCCGCTCGTCAGGCTCTCCCTGGAGCGCGGGATCGCCATGCGGATCGGGACCAACCACGGCTCGCTCAGCGACCGGATCATGAATCGCTACGGCGATACGCCGCTCGGGATGGTGGAGAGCGCGCTCGA
>JALYOR010000125.1 GCA_030856765.1 Verrucomicrobiota bacterium
TTGGCTCGTTTGATCGTGTCCCAGAGCGGCTCGCTTCCGTACTCGTAAAAGAGGAAGCCGTACCCGGAGTGGGTCGCCGGATCGTAATCGGCGATGATCTGCTCGACGCCGCGCGCGGCGCGGGCGATCGGGAGGACGCCATACTTGAGACTGTGCATCGCGCTGAACGCGCCCGGGTCGACCCGCGATGGAATGAGCGTGAGGTCGCTCCCGCCTTCAATGAGATGGGCGAGGCCCTCGTCGTAATCGTGCTGGTAGGCGAGCCGATCGGGGTATTTGCGCGCGGCAATCGCGAGGGCGGTCTCGTAGGCTGGGTCGCCCTTGCCGAGAATGACGAGCCGCACGTCATCGGCCAGGAGGCGATCGAGCACGGGCATGAGAATGTCGAAACCCTTGGCGCCGACCAGCCGGGTGACCATGCCGAAGACCGGTCCGCGCGGATCGGGCGCAAGCTGGAGCTGGGCGAGGAGGGCGGTGCGGGATTTGGCTTTGCCCGCGAGCTGGCCGGGGCGATAGGTGGCGGGCAGGAGCTTGTCGGTGGCGGGATTCCAGCGCCGGTAATCGGCCCCGCCCAGGATGCCGGTGAGGCGATGAGCGTGCTCCCGCAGGACGACGTCGAGACCTTCGCCTAACGATTCGGTCTGGATCTGGTGGGCGTAGGGTTCGCTCGGGACGACGATGCTATCGGCGAAGAGAATGCCGCCCTTAAGAAGGTTGAGCCGGCCGAAATATTCGAGGCCGCGCAGGTCGAAGTAGCGCCCGGGCAGATTGGTGAGGGCAAAGTCCCAGGTGTCGAAGTTCCCCTGGTCGGCGAGGTGGTGAATAGAGAGGACGGTGGCGAAAGGCAGCCCACGTTCGCGCACGAGAACGGGGACGAGGGCAGCCGTCCAGTCGTGACAATGTAGAAGATCGGGACTGGGGGTCATGCGGCGGGCGACTTCGACCGCGGCTTTGCTAAAGAAGACGAAGCGAGCGGCGTTATCGGCGTAGGGCTCTCCGCGCTCCTGGTAGACGCCCGGTCGATCGTAAAGTTCGTCGCAACGGACAAAGAAAATCTGGAGGTCCTCGGCGGTGCGGCCTTCAAGCAGGTCGGCTCTGAGAGTTTTCTCGCCTAACGAGATTTCGAGGCTGACGTGGAGCGGCTTGGTCTTGATCTGCTTATTCTCGCGAATCTCGCGGTAGTAGGGCATGGCGAGCGCGACTTCGTGGCCGCGGGCCTTTAATTCCCGAGGCAGCGCGACCAGGACGTCGGCCAACGCTCCAGAGCGGGCGAGGGGCCAGCCTTCACTGCTGAGCATGAGGATTTTCATGGGAGTAATTTACCCGCAGAGTGCGCAGAGGCCGCCGAGATTATTACAAAAAATCGCCGCCTCATTCTCTCTTCTTCTCTGCGTCCTCAGCGGTTAAATATTCCTGCCTCACCCAGGCGAGCGCGGCGTCGCGGCCGGTCAACCCGCCTTCGAGTTGCCGCGTCTCGATCGCCTCCAGGATTTCCCCAAAGCGCGGACCCGGTTTCAATCCCAAGCCGATAAGATCGTCGCCCCGCACCAGGGGTGGCGGGATGATCGGCTCGTTCGCGAACTCCTCCCGTTTGCGCTGGAGAAAGTCGTAGTTATCGAGCAGGCCGTGGCTGCCCGCGCAATCGACCCGATGCAGTTCCAACTCGTCGACAAAGGTCGGCCGGGCCATGAAGCGCTTGAGCTTGGCCACCCGCATGTTGGGCACGTCCTTGAAGACCATGTGCTGCCGCACGGCCTCGACCGTGGCCTCGATCTCCGCGCGCGAGAAGCGAAGCCGTTGCATCAATCCCTCGGTCATCTCCGCGCCGATGCGATCGTGGCCATTAAACCGTATCCGGCCTTCCTCGTCGACCGTGGCGGAAGGCGGCTTGCCGATGTCGTGGAAGAGAACGCTCAAGACGAGCGGGAGCGAGACTTCGTCAGGCAAAAGCGAGAGCATGAGCCGGGTGTGGACGAAGACGTCGCCTTCCGGGTGAAATTGCGGCGGTTGCTCGCAGCCTTTCATGGCGGCGACCTCGGGCAACACTTGCTTCATGAGGCCGCTGGCGTCGAGCAGATCCCAGCCGCGAACGCGCTGGGGCGAAAGGAAGATGCGGACCAGCTCTTCGCGAATTCGTTCGGCGCTGATCTGGCCGATGGTGTGGCTCGCTGGCACGATCGCGTCCCAAGTGAGCGTTTCGATTTCAAACTCCAGGACGGTGGCAAAACGAACCGCCCGCAGGAGGCGTAGGCGATCTTCGGCAAAGCGCTGGGCCGGGTCTCCGATCGCCCGCACGAGGCGCGCCTCGAGGTCGGCGCGGCCACCGACAAAGTCGATTACTTTGTCGTTAGGCGGATCGTAGAACATGCCGTTGATAGTGAAATCGCGGCGACGGGCGTCCTCCTCCGGCGACGAGAAGTGGACCGCGGTGGGGTGGCGGCCATCGAGGTAGGCGCCATCGGCGCGGAAAGTCGCGACTTCGAATTGCATCTCGCTTTCCAGCACCACCACGACGCCGAAGTGGGCGCCGACCGCATAGGTGCGCCGGAAGATCTTTTGCACGTCCTCGGGGCGGGCATCGGTCGCGATATCGATGTCTTTCGGCGCCTGCCCGCGGACCAAATCCCGCACGCAGCCGCCGGCGAAGTAGGCGACATGGCCGGCGGCGCGGAGGCGATCGACCAAAGTG
>JALYOR010000166.1 GCA_030856765.1 Verrucomicrobiota bacterium
TGGTTCCGCAAAGACGACGACGTGCGCTGGCAGTATGGCGTCCCGCCCCGGGGCAACGCCAACTTCGCCTGGGTGCAGCACTTCATCCACCACCTCGCGCCCCACGGCATGGCCGGCTTCGTCCTCGTCCGTTTCTGGTTTTGGTTAAAATCGCGAGCCGCGCGCGTGATCAAGGGTTCAGATAAGGCAACGTCGGAGAGCATTCGAGAACGTCGACACAAAACGCTCTCGTTAAGACGCGCAAGGTTCGGCCAACTCCGACGCCGAACACCTACGGCGGCCCTCGACCCCGCATATGCCACGGCGTAACATGACAGATTCATGGCGCGCGACCCAAAACAAGTTCTCGTCTACCACATCACGCACGTGGACAATCTACCTAGCATCCTGAAAGATGGAGGCCTGCAATCCGATGCTGTGATGGCCGCGCGCGATCCAACTCTCATCGGTTACTCGGAGATCAAGAAGCGCCGATTGAACGAAATTAACGTTTCTTGCTGTCTGTTTCACAACGTCGGCGACTTCGTGCCATTTTATTTTTGCCCGCGTTCGCCGATGCTTTTCTCTATCAATAAAGGGAACACCGGCCATCCTCCCGGATGCCAGCGAAGCATTCTCCATCTCGTTAGCACGGTCGCCGAGGGTATCGCGGTTGGAAATTCCTGGGCAATTAGTAGTGGCAATGCCGGCGCGTACCACACCACATTCGAAGCAGACTTACAGGCGCTCGATTCGCTCGATTGGGGCGCGATCAGAGCTACGGACTGGCAGGGTAAGCAGCATCAGAAGATGGCCGAATTTCTGGTGCAGGATTTCTTCCCGTGGGACGCGATCAAACAGATCGGCTGCTTCAACTCAGCGATTGCCACGAAGGTGGCCGAGCTGCTTAAAAAGCAGAAACACCAGCCTTCAGTCGAAGTGAAGAACTCGTGGTATTATTTGTAAGCCAATGATCGAGATTACTAAAGGCAACTTACTGAAAGCGCGCGCGGAAGCGCTCGTGAACACCGTCAATACTGTCGGAATCATGGGGAAGGGAATCGCTCTTCAATTCCGGCAGGCATTTCCGGAGATGTTTCGCGCCTACGAAAAGGCGTGCCTCGCGAAGGATGTGCGCTTGGGAGAGGTGCAGGTTTTCGATCTCGGTGGTCTTGTGGGAGGCCCCCGCTGGATCATTAACTTCCCGACTAAAGGCCATTGGAAGGAACGGAGTCGACTCACCGATATCGAAGCCGGCCTTGAACATCTGACCGCGACGGTCAGGAAGCTCGGGATTCGGTCGATCGCGCTCCCCCCACTTGGTTGCGGGAATGGCGGCTTGGACTGGACCGATGTTCTCCCCCAAATCGAAGAAGCGTTTGATGATTTGCCCGACGTTCAAGTGCTCGTCTTTCCGCCCAGCGGCGCGCCGGATGCCGCAACGATGCCTAATAGAACCGCGCGTCCGAAGATGACGATAGGCCAGGCGACGTTGGTTTCGTTGATGGACAGCTACCTGAGAGGAATGCTCGATCCGTTTGTGAGCTTACTGGAAGTTCACAAACTAATGTACTTCTTGAAAGTGCTGGGTGAACCTCTGCAGAGACTAAAGTTCACTCAAGGTACTTACGGACCATATGCTCCGGCCCTGCGCCATAGCTTGATCCAAATGGAAAACCATCTGACTCGCGGTTTCGGCGAAGGTAAAGACGATCCGTCAACGCCCATCGAGCTTTTGCCAGGTGCAGTTGAAGCGTCGAAAGCGTTTCTCACTTCAAAAGAAGAGACAGCCGAGCGGATGGAGCGGGTGGCTAAGCTTATAGAAGGATACGAAGATCCATACGGAATGGAGTTGCTGAGTTCAGTCCATTGGATGATGGCACACGACTCGTTAGCGCGGACCGAAGCCGCGGCAGCAATCGCGGCGGTTCGCCGTTGGAGTCCGCGCAAGCGAAAGTTGCTAAAGCCGGAACACCTGCAAAAGGCTTGGGAGCGGCTGAAAGAGCAAAATTGGGATGCCTTTGCAGCCTAAGCTCGTTCCGATTCGCCGCGTCCAGCGTTCGACAGCGACAACCGTCGAACCGCTGGCGGCAACACACCCGGGATTAGCAGCGCAATGGCATCCAACTCGTAACGGCGACCTTTCGCCCAACGACGTAAAGCCAAACAGCGGCAAGGTCGTTTGGTGGTCCTGTTCGAAGGGGCACGAATGGGATACGCCGGTCAACAAGCGGGCTAAAGAAGGATATGGCTGCCCATATTGTGCGGGACAGCGCGTGCTCCCACAGGATTCATTAGCAGCTCTTTTCCCCCCAGCGTTGCGGCGGAATGGTACGCGGAAAAAAATCTACCTTTGACTCCTTCGATGGTCAGGCCGGGGAGTAATAAGATTGTATGGTGGCGGTGCGGCCGGGACTCCAATCACGTGTGGCGCGTTAGAATCTTCGCTCGCACAGGGCAAACGAGCGGATGTCCGATGTGCTCGGGTCGACGAAGAACGAAGGACAATTCATTCGCAAATAAGTTCCCGCACATTGCCGCCGAGTGGCATCCAACTCGCAATGGTGAAGCCCGCCCCGAACAGTTTGCGGTCACCAGCGACTTTAAGGCGTGGTGGCAATGCGCCCAAGAATCGCACGAATGGCAAACACTCATTCGGTCGAGGACCGCCCGGCGAAGTGCTAACGGGTGTCCCGCATGCGGCCGCAAGAACAGAGTAAACGGAGTGAGACTTATCCTTGCGGCGTCACATCCGGAGCTCGGAAAGCAGTGGCACCCGGATAAGAACGGAAAGTTAACGCCAAATGAAGTGACTGCCGGGAGCTGGCTTAAGGTATGGTGGCAATGCCCGACAGATCACACGCACGAGTGGCTAGCTTCGATAGGAAATAGGTCGAGGGGTGCCGGTTGCCCCTTCTGCCAAGGCCAAGCGGTAAACAGTCAGAATTCTCTGCGTTCAAAAAATCCGACGGTGGCCGCCGAATGGCATCCGACGCGCAATGGTGAACTCACGCCAGACGATGTAACGCCCGGTAGCTCACGGACTGTTTGGTGGCAATGCCGAGTGAATCTCGACCACGAATGGGAGGCACGAATTCAACCGAGGGCGAAAGCGAAGCGAGTTACCGGCTGTCCTTTTTGTGCTTTCCGACTAACTCCCGAGAAATCACTAGAAACGAAAAATCCCGAAATAGCGCGGGAGTGGCACCCAACTAGGAACCTTCCGCTGCTTTTAGCCAGCGTAAGCGCGGGCTCGGCCAGGAAGGTTTGGTGGCGTTGCTCGACTGATCGAACCCATGAGTGGCAAGCCCGGATCAAGAATCGTACTATTCACGGAAGCGGCTGCCCGAACTGTCGTGTTGGATGGACCCTCCCTGCCGTTCGCGCATTCGTCGAGGGGCTGAAGCATCACCTTCAGACGTTCACGCCCGCGGAGTTGTTTGTGCTCTTTCAGCAGAACGGATTACTCGACGGCCAGCGCGACTCTCAAGCATTCCTCGATGCGCTAGCGACGGGAAGGTTTCCGTTTGGGGAGATCGAGAAGTTTTGCCGGGGTGACAAATCTTTGGTGGATCGGTTCCTCGTCGACCAAAGCACGACACTTGAGAGCCTTT
Source organism: Verrucomicrobiota bacterium (assembly GCA_030856765.1). Lineage (GTDB taxonomy): Bacteria > Verrucomicrobiota > Verrucomicrobiia > Chthoniobacterales > UBA10450 > Palsa-1392. The sequence goes on from JALYOR010000166.1 coordinate 3,594, forward strand.
CGGCCGAGGCGACGGCAGGTGCAGATCTACAGGGCGAATTGGGGATTGCGGTTGAGACGCCAACCGACGAAGCAGCGTTGCCTACGGTAGAAACGGTGGATGTGCTGCGGTCGCTCCAATCGGCGGTAGTGGTCTCGGCAGATCAGGAGGCGGTAGAATTCTTGGTCGCATCGGCGTTAGCGAAGATCTGGAAGCACGCCTTTCGTGATGCGGCCGCGGCCCTGGAACAAGCGCACAAGTTTGCAGGTGACGCATATGCGGATCGAGTGCGCACGGATTTTCTCGCGGAGTACGAACGCGCTTCAGGACTACCGATCCCGCTCGGCTATGCGTTTACTGTGGACGGAGCTATCGCTCCTCCGAATTTAATGCAGCGACTCACGGCGGCGCGCGTGCTGCATCGACGACGCGTTGGTAACTGGTCGGGCACCGGGGCGGGCAAGACTCTCTCCGCCGTCCTTGCGAGCCGCGCGGTTGGTGCGGGTCTAACTGTAGTGTGTTGTCCGAACAGCGTCGTCGAGGGCTGGCGCGCGGCGATTCTAGCAAGCTTTCCCGACAGCGTCGTCGGAACAAAATCGTTCACGCCCGATTGGGCCGCCCTCGCAGGCGACACGACCGGCTTTGGCCCTGCGCCATTGCACCGCTACCTCGTGCTGAATTACGAAATGTTTCAGCAGGAAGACTCGGAGGCGAAGGTGCGGCGTTTTGCCGAGGCGGAGACAGCGGACTTCATCGTCGTGGACGAGATTCATTTCACCAAGCAGCGTACGGCGGAGAATCTCTCGCGGCGCAAGCGGGTCGTCTCCGCGCTCGTCGCGCTTGCTGCGGCGAAGCAGCCGCAACTCTGCGTACTCGCCATGTCCGCGACGCCAGTCATCAACAACCTGCAGGAAGGCCGGAGTCTCGTGGAGATGGTCAGCGGTCTGGCGCATTCCGACCTCGAAACCCGCCCGACGATCGCGAACTGCATGAAGCTGCATCAACGGCTCGTATCACTCGGCACGCGCTGGGTGCCGAAATACGACGCCGAACTGGAGCAGCGCGAAGTGCCGATCGATTGCGGCGATGCGATCGATGAAATTCGCGCGCTCGGGCGCGCCGGTTCGCCACTGGCGCTGGAGCAGATTCTCACCCGCGTGAGGCTGCCGATCATCCGGCGCGAAGTGCGACAGAAGACGCTGCTTTACACTCATTACCTGAAAGGCATCGAAGGCCCGTTGCGTGACGCCCTCACTGCCGACGGATGGCGCGTGGGTTTCTTCACCGGGGACGACAAGAGTGGTCTTGACGCCTTTCTGCACGGCGATGTGGACGTGCTTATCGGTTCGAGCGCGATCGGCACCGGCGTCGATGGGCTTCAGGACGTCTGCGAGCGGCTCATCGTGAACGTGCTGCCATGGACGAATGCGGAGTTCGAACAGCTCAAGGGACGCATCTACCGGCAAGGTCAGCGCGCGGAGAAAGTGACCGTGGTCTTGCCGCTCACGTTTGCCTCAGTTAACGGCGAGCGCTGGTCGTGGTGCGAATCAAAGATGCGCCGGCTCAAGTTCAAAAAATCAATCGCCGACGCTGCAGTCGATGGCGTTGTGCCCGAGGGTCATCTCCGTTCGCCTGCCCAAGCATACCAAGACGTGATGGGCTGGCTCAGCCGCCTAACGACCGGGGACGTGGAAGTGGTTAGTCGCACACCGATCGCCGTCGCATTGTCGCCAGATGCTGGCGAGACGGAACGCCGCGTGCGGAGCTACGGCGATTTCTCGACGATGAACCGGCGCTGGAACCAGACCGAAAGTGCGAAGACAGCCGAGAGGCTGCGCGAGAACCGGGACGAGTGGGCGCATTACCACACGCTCTACCGCGAGGCACGGAAGTCTTGGGCGGTGGTGCCTTTCGAGGAAGTAATTCGCTGGGCCGAGAAGCGCAGCGGCTACGTCATCGGCGACTTCGGTTGCGGCGAAGCAAAGCTGGCGGAAGCGTTGGCTGACCGACACACCGTCCACAGCTTTGACTACCTCGCTGCCAATGACGACGTGACCGCATGCGACATGGCGCACGTTCCGATGGAGGACGAAGCGCTGGACGTAGCCGTCTTCTCATTGTCGCTGATGGGCGCAAACTTCAGCGATTACCTCCGCGAAGCATGGCGCCTACTGAAGCTCGATGGGCAATTGCACATCTACGAGGCAACGTCGCGTTTCAACGACCGCGAAGGTTTCGTTGCCGCGCTAAAGCAACTTGGCTTCGCCGTCGTGGAATTGCAGGATGTTTGGAAATTTACCCATATTCATGCCGTGAAGGTTGAAGGAGAACCCGCCGAGAACATTGAGTTGATTTTTTGATCTGCAATACGCGCGCGGTCTTCGGCGATTACATCAGCATCTACGACATCCAGCGCGCCGTGGCCGACAAGGCGACGGTGCCGATTTATTACGAGAGCCGGGTGGCGAAGCTGGGGTTGAACCAAAGCGAGCTGCCGAAGATCGACGAGGAATTCGAAGCGATCATCCCGCGGTTGCGGGACGAAGAGCTGACGCGCAAGGAGAAGCTCAAGACGAAGTAGGCCGCGCTCGAAGCCCTGGTCGGGAATCCGAAGCGGATCGACCTCGTCGCTGCCGATCTGGTGCAGCACTACGAGCGCCGGCTCGAAGCGATGGAAGGCAAGGCGATGATCGTCTGCATGAGCCGTCGCATCTGCGTGGAGATGTATAACGCGATCATCAAGCTACGCCCCGAATGGGCGAGCAGCCCTAACGACGATGACAACGGGAAGTCGTGCGTGGCCAAGATCGTCATGACCGGCAGCGCGGAGGATGGGCCGGATTGGCAGCCGCATATCCGGAACAAGGAGAAGCGGCGCGCGCTCGCGGGGCGGTTCAAAGATCCCAAAGACCAATTCAAGATCGTAATCGTGCGCGACATGTGGCTAACCGGTTTCGACGCGCCGGTGCTGAGCACGATGTATGTGGACAAGCCGATGCGCGGCCACGGGCTAATGCAGGCGATCGCGCGCGTGAACCGCGTCTTCCGCGACAAGCCGGGCGGTTTGGTCGTCGATTATCTCGGGCTGGCCGATCAACTGAAACACGCGCTGGCGAACTACACCCAGAGCGGCGGACGCGGCAATCCGGGCATCGACACGGCCGCGGCGATCGCCGTCATGCTGGAGAAACACGAGATCGCCTGCGGCATGATGCACGGCTTCGATTGGTCGAAGTGGCGCGACGGAACGCCTGCGGAAAAGATGGCGCTACTACCACCCGCACAGGAACACATTCTCCAGCAAGAGAACGGCAAGGAGCGGTTCGTCCAGATCGTCACCGAGCTATCGCAAGCCTTCGCGCTTTGCGCCGGGAGCGAAGATGCCGTCGAGATTCGCGATGACATCGGATTCTTCCAGGCGGTGAAAGCCGCGCTCGCGAAGCCGCGCGGTGAACGCAAGTCATCGGACGCTCTCGATCACGCCGTCAGGCAGCTGGTCGCCAAAGCCATCGCGCCCGAAGGCGAGATCATCGACGTCTTCAGCGCGGCCGGATTGAAGCAGCCGGACATCAGCATTCTCTCCGATCAATTCCTCGCCGAGGTACGAGGGCTCAAATACAAAAACGTCGCTGCCGAGCTGCTCGCCAAATTACTAGGCGACGAAATCCGCGTGCGGTCCAAGCGGAACCTCGTCCAAAGCCGCGAGTTCTCGGAGATGTTGAAGAAGACTCTCAACGCCTATCATAATAGAGCGATCGCCACGCAGGAAGTCATCGAAGAGCTAATCAAGCTCGCGAAGGAGATGAGCGCTGCGACCCAGCGCGGCGTCGATCTCGGCCTGAACGACGACGAAGTCGCCTTCTACGACGCGCTCGCCGCGAACGACAGCGCTGTCGAAGCGATGGGCCAAGACGAGATCAAGGTGATCGCTGCCGAACTCGTCACCCAAGTCCGAAAGAGCGTCACGATCGACTGGACAGTCCGCGAAGGAGCGCGAGCCAAGATCAAGGTCATGGTGAAGCGGATTCTCAGGAAACACGGCTACCCGCCCGACTTGCAAGACGAGGCGGTGATTACCGTTCTTGCCCAGGCGGAGCTGCTCTGCACGGATTGGGCGCAAGTGGTTTAAAAATCGTCAAAGTTCGCGACGGCGGGCGCCGTCGTGAGGGCGCGCGCGCTCCCCAGGCGGGGACGGCGAAAGCGAGAGATTACACTCGGGGTCAGTCCCAGAATCACGGCATTCTGTCCCTAGAGACAACTGGAGGTGTCGGGACAAGTGCGTTCCCCGAACCGTTCCGGCTCGACTGAACCGGCTTGGGCTGCCGAAGATGATGGGTGATCCCCAGCTAGTAGGACGCGAGCCTGGCTTTGAGGTTGATCTGCGTGCCGCTGAGGGCGACGGAGACGGGGCAGTTCTTTTTCGTTTGCTCGGCGGTTTCCTGGAACTTCGCGTCGTCGATGCCCGGCACGTCGGCGTCGGTCTCGAGGTCGATGGAGGTGATGCGGAAGGCGTCGCCGACTTTCTCCAATTGCACGCTGGCGTTGGTGCTGATGCGTTTGGGCGGAAAGCCGGCCTTTTCCAAGCCGACGGAGAGCGCCATCGAGAAACAGCCGGCCTCCGCTGCGCCGATCAATTCCTCGGGGTTGGTGCCGCTGCCGTTCTCGAAGCGGGACGAGAAGGAATAGGCGCCCTCATACGCGCCGCTGCCGAGTTTCATGTTGCCTTTGCCGCTCTTGAGCGTGCCTTCCCAGACTGCTGAACCAGTGCGTGTAGCCATGGGGCAAGGTTCTCCAAGTTTCCGAGAAATTCCAGGAGAAGGCCGAATTGTACCCGGGGACGTTGTTCCCGGGCAGGCGCGGCTTGGCAAGAGCGAGGCGTGACAGCGCCCGGGGCCGCCTGTTACGGTGCGCGCGGATGGATGCTCCCGATTGGACTTTGCTGAGTGACGAGGAACTCCTCGAGCGCCGCATCGCAAATCTCGGTCTGCGGCTGGATGACACCGCGCTGGCGCCGCTCATCCGGCAGCTCTATGACGAGCTGGCGGCGAAGGGTTTGATCTTTCGGCCGCCCTGCCATATCGGCGACGAATGGTTCGTGCCGGTGGGGATTCCGGCGATTTTCATTCCGTTTTTCCTCGTCCACGACCGGCTGCGCGCGCTCGAGCGCACGATGATGCTGGAGGTGGAAGGCGGAACGACGGAGTGGTTCATGAAACTCATCCGGCACGAGACCGGCCACGCCTACAGCTATGTCTATCATCTGCCGCGGAAAAAGAAGTGGCAGCAGGCTTTTGGTAAGACTTCGCGCGAAGAGACGCCCGATTTCTACCAGCCGCGTCCTTTCAGTCACAGCTACGTGTTGCACCTCGACGACTGGTATGCGCAGAGCCATCCGGATGAGGATTTCGCGGAAACTTTTGCGGTCTGGCTGACGCCGGGACTCGACTGGCGGAAGCGCTACGCCGGTTGGAAGGCGCTGCAGAAGCTGGAGTATGTCGACGAATTGATGCGCTCGCTCGCCGGTCAGCCGCCGCGGGAGTTGCCGGACTATCGCGTTGCGGACTACGACTATCTCAACCAGAAGCTCAAGACATACTATGCAAAGAAGCGAAAGCTCTATGAGGATACCTATCCGGACTTCTACGACGCCGATTTGCGGGAGCTCTTTACCGCGTCGGCGGGTCCGGGACGAATCAAGGCGAGCTCCTATCTACGTCGGCGGCGCAGGCGATTGTTAAACTCCGTCTGCCAATGGACGAACGAGAGAAAATTCCGGATTAACAAGCTGCTCGCCCGCCTGATCGATCGCTGTGACGCGCTCGAGCTGCAGGTGTTGAATGATGATCCGCAGCAGGATTTTCGCGTTTCCGCTTTCATCACGACGCTGGTGATGAATTATCTCTTCACCGGGAAATTCAAGCGGACCAAATAATTTGAAGAAACTCAAAGTCCTCGCGCTTTTCGACGCGATCGCTCCGACCAAAATCGATCAGGACCTCAGCGCGGAGCTGAAGACCTCGGATTGGAAAACCGAGGCCAACGTTCTCGCTGCGCTGGAGACGCTGGGTCACACAACCGAACATCTTGCTATCTTCGATGATCTCGATCTGCTGCGGCAGAAACTGGATAGCTTCGCGCCGGACGTTCTCTTCAACCTCGCCGACCAGTTCAAGAACAACCGCGGCTTCGACCAGAACATCGTCTCCGTGCTTGAGATGCAGGGAGTTCCTTTTACCGGCTGCGGGGCGACCGGGCTGGTCCTTTGCAAACACAAAGGCATCTCGAAAAAGATCCTGAGTTATCATCGCATTCACACGCCGAGTTTCGTGGTCATCCCGCGGGGTCAACGGATCGCGCGGCCGCGGCGGCTCAAGTTCCCGTTGCTCGTAAAGCCGGTGAAGGAAGAAGCGTCGCTCGGGATTGCGCAGGCCTCGTTTGTGGAGACCGACGAGCAGTTTCGCGAACGCGTGACTTACATTCACGATAAACTCGACGGCGACGTGATCGCAGAGGAATACATCGCGGGCCGCGAGCTCTACGTCAGCGTGATGGGTCACCTGAAGCTGACCGTGTTCCCGATCCGCGAGCTGGTCTTTCGCGAGGTGCCGCCGGACGAGCCGAAGATCGCGACTTACCGCGCGAAATGGGATGAGGAATACCGCAAGCGCTGGGGCTTGGAGAATCAGTTCGCCGAGGGCCTCGAGCCGGCGCTGGTCGCGCAGATCGAGCAGACCTGCAAACGCATCTATCGCTTACTCACGATCGATGGTTATGCGCGGATCGACTTGCGGCTGACGGCGGCGAACGAGATCTATTTCATCGAGGCTAACCCGAACCCGATCCTCGCGGCGGATGAAGACTTCGCGCTCTCTGCGGACAAGGCTGGCCTGCCTTATCCGCGGTTGATCGACCGCATCATCCGCAATGGGATGAAGGCGGTCCGGGATTGAAAGGTGGGAGGGGCCTTGGAAAGCCCGGCCTCGCCCCGCGACTGCAGGGCTGCGTTGCGGGTGCCCCGATCAGGGTACGCCCCGCAGCCGATCGGGGCCTAGCGAATCAACCGGAAATTCACCGGCAA
>JALYOR010000181.1 GCA_030856765.1 Verrucomicrobiota bacterium
TACTGGGCGATCGTGACGCTGACGACGGTGGGCTATGGCGATATCACGCCGCAGACTAACCTGGGGCGGTTCCTCGCCAGTTGCATCATGATCATGGGCTACGGAATCATCGCGGTGCCTACAGGGATTTTCTCGCTCGAGCTGCAGGAGGCGGCCCGGGGCCGGAACGCACGCGCCTGCCCTAAATGCGGGACGACGGAGCCGGATTTGTCGGCGCGTTTCTGCCGGCGATGCGGGGAAGAGCTGACAACGGAAAAGTAGAAAGGAGAAAGTAGCCGTAACGGATGCGAAGCAACGGCCGGGCTTTCAAAGGCTAAAGATGGGGAGAATGGAGCGAGCTGGGGAGCCGCGACATAGATGGGCTAGCCGGGAGGCCGATTGAGCGGGCGCGAGCGCATCATCGCTGAAAATCCGACCTCTGACCTCAGTCAGCTGAAAGCGGAAATGGAGCGGCGGTTCACGGTTTCTCTCGTCCAGAAGATGGCCGAGACGCGATTGCATCTTCTGATGAGACGTTTTCTGTTTTTACTGATAGTGATGGCTCTGAGCGGCTTGGGGTTTGCCCAAGGGATCGACCGGGTGCGAGCGGCGCAGGAGCGCTTGCAGCAGGAGGGATTCTATTTTGGCAATAAGAGCGGGGTTTACGATAGCGAGACTTCGGCGGCGGTGACGCGCTTCCAGATCCGCCGCGGGTTGCCGATCAATGGCAAGCTCGATGAGGCGACGGCCAAGGCTCTCGGTGTGCCGGTGGCGAAGGCTAACGAAGGAGAGGCAGTGGCCACCTCCGGGACATGGCGGCAAATGCGCAATGGCGACATGCAGTTCCTCAAGAAATTGAACGCGGGGGAAATCCCGCCGCCGGCTGCGCCGTCGCGGCCAGCCGCTTCGGTCGCACCGCGGAAGAGTGTCGCGACGACGACTGCGGCCCGCGCGGCGACCCCGGCGGCCCGGACGCAACGCTCCCCGTTCGGCACGAGTCCGGAGCGTCTGAGCGATTACGTGGGGGCGTTCGTCCTGGCGGGGTTGGATCCGCAGGTGGGATCGGAGCTGGAGTTCTTTGCGGAGAAGGTGGACTACTTTGGCGAGCGAAACGTCGCGCGGTCCAGGATCGGGCGCGATCTAATACGCTACGCGGAGCGTTGGCCGGATCGCAGGTTTTCTCTCGCGGGGGAGTTGAAGATCGAGCGGGCGGCGGATCAGCGCGTGACGGTGACGTTCCCGCTCCGCTATGATCTGCATAACGGCCGCAAGCACGCCGCGGGTGAGGTGTGGAAGACCCTGACTCTGCGCAAAGCGGGAGCCGATGATTATGAGATTGTGGCGGTGAACGAGCGGAAGAAGCGATGAAGAGCTAAAAGCTGAGACGCGGTGGACGATCCGCATGATCTGGAGCGTTTCTGGCAGGCGCAGGACGGGACTTACGAGAGGGTTCTGGAGGAGCTACACGGCGGACGGAAACGGTCGCACTGGATGTGGTTTGTCTTTCCGCAGATCGCCGGGCTCGGGTCGAGTGCGATGTCCCGGCGTTATGCGATCCAGGGCCCGGACGAGGCGCGGGCTTATCTCGAGCATCCGGTGCTGGGCGCGCGGTTGCGGGAGTGCTGCGAAGTCTTACTTGAGCCGCACCGATTGTCGGCGGTAGAGGTCTTCGGGCCGACGGATGCACTTAAGCTGCGCTCGTGTGCGACGCTCTTCGCGGCGGTCTCGCCGGCCGGATCGATCTTCCACCGGGTGCTCGACGAGTATTTCGGTGGTGAACAGGATCGACTGACGACGGCGAACGTTGGCGGGATCTGATATCAGGGCCATCTGTCAGAGCGACGGCTTGCGGAATGGTTTGTGCTTGGTGGGAACAGCGTATTCCGACGGGGCGGCTTCCGGGCTGTCCTCAGGTATTTACAGCGGGGGCCATGCCCCTGCCTAAAGTCCGATGCTATCTCTCATTTCATGCCGCTCGAAGCGCCAGCGCTCCCAGAGCGCCGTGCTCCTGTTGGTGGCGGGCCTCGTCTGGCTCGCGCCCGGGCGAGGGTTTGCTGCCGACGAGGCTGTGGCCAGGGAAGAGATTGTTCTTGGAATGTCGACGGCCTTGACCGGGCCGGCCGCTGCCCTGGGCAAGCGATGCGCCGCGCAACTGGTGAAGGGGGCTTCCGGGCATGATTAGCGCCGAGGCAACGGGTCGGATCTCCTGGATGGTGAGGCTGCTGGCGACCGTCGGCCTAACGACGATCGTGGTCCTGGTCGGGCTGGTGGATTACCAGATGAGATCGACTCGCTTCGAGCGGGGCAAGCTGCGGGCGGAGCAGGAGCGTCTCTATCAAATCTCGGAGGATATTCTGCGCCGCTCAAGCGCTGCGCGCAGTGAAATCATCGCGATCCTGGCCGAAGGCGTGCCGGTGACTACGTCCTACGCAACGGAAGAACTGGCGGCGATGATCGGCCGTCTCCATGGATCATCACAGCCAATCTATATCTCCGAGGCGCTGAAGCCGTTTGATCTCTTGAGCGACGAGCTGGTGAGGATCAAGCAGCGCTCGCTTTCCTGGCGCGGGCATCGCGAGGTGGTGTCGCGGGATGTGCGAGCCCAAAAGACCATGGGAGAGGTGCGCAAGCAGATCACCGACCTGCGCGGGATGGTGGAGACGCTGGAGGGCGCTGCGCGGTTGAAGCAAGCGATTCAGTTCAAGCGTTGGCGGGATGCGACCGGGGAAGAAGCCATCCGCGAGGCGCGGTCGATCCTGGCCGAAGAAGGGCAAAGAGGGATCCTGCGCACGGGCGACCTAAAACGAGAACTGGCGGAAGTGGAAAGCCTGGTAGAGCGACTCCGCGGCGAGGAGCGGGCCGATAATCTTCCGAATCTGAAAGACAACGAGCTGAAGCCGGCCCTGGAGCGGTTGCGCCGTGACACGGAGGCGTTAGTGGAATCGCGACCGGTTCAGGGAACGCTGGCGCGGGGGCTGGCTGAGTTATCAGCCAGCATCTTTGGCCAAGGCTACAAAGACGATGAGGCCCATCAGACAATCGAGTTGGGCACCGGCGGGCTATATGCGTTGCGCCGCGGCGCGCTGATCCTGGAGAGCGAACGTGATAAGCTCAATCTCGAGCGATCGCTGCTCGGAGGAAAAATCGACGTGAGAGTGGCGGCCTACCTGCAGTCGACCCGGGAGCAGTCAAAGGCCCTGACGGCCAAGATCGAGCAAGAGCTGGCGGCGAACTGGTGGCGCTTGATGATCACCGGCATTTGTTTCGCGCTTATCTTCTTTTGGCTGGCGTGGCTGATTGCGAGAGCGATCAGGGGACAAGTGAGTGTCATCGAACACGCAAAACAGGAGCTTTATGTGCTGCAGCGCGACCACGAGCTGGTTCTGAATGCGGTCGGCGAGGGGGTCCAGTGGATCGATTGCGACGGCGAGATCCTTTTCGCTAATCCGACCGCGACTCGCTTGTTAGGCTGGGAGAGTTCGGACCTTTGCGGCCGATCGGCCCATGCGACCATGCACCATAGCCGCGCAGATGGTTCTCCTTATCCGGATAACGAAAGCCCGATTGACGTGACCTTGAAGACGGGTGTGTCGCAGCGCGTCGAGCATGATGTCTTCTGGCGCAAGGATGGAACGAGTTTCCCAGTGCGCTACACGATTACCCCGACGCGGGACGAGGAGGGGGAAATCATCGGTGCAGTGGTTGTGTTTACCGACACGACCGAACGACGCCGGGCCGATGCAGAACGGCAAGTCACGTCCGACATCCTCCAGGGGGTGAGCACGACCAGCAATCTGGACGAGTTACTCGATCTGGCCTGGCGCTCGATCGGTAAACTGCTCTCGGCCGAGAACTGTTTCATCGCGCTGCACGATCCGGAGGCCGATTTGCTCCGGTTCGAGTTTTGGGTGGATAAGGTCGATCCAGCTCCGCCGCCGCAGCCGGGCAAAGACGGGCGAAGCTGCACGAGTTACGTCCAGCGGACGGGCCAGCCGCTCTTGCTAACCAAAGAGGTCTCGGAGCGGATGCATGCGAGCGGCGAACTGAAGTTAATCGGGTCGGACTCTCCCTCCTGGCTCGGCGTGCCGCTGCGAACCCCCGCTCGCACCATCGGGGTCCTGGTGGTGCAACATTACGAGAAGGCCAACGCCTACAGTCCGCGCGACCAGGAGTTTCTTTCTTCGGTGGCGGATCAGATTGCAGGAGCGATCGAGCGCAAGCGGGCGCAGGAAAGGCTCAAGACGAGTGAAGCGCGGCTGGCGGAAGCCCAGCAAGTGGCTCGCGTCGGGAGCTGGGAATGGGATGTGAAAGGAAGGAAACTCCTCTGGTCGGACGAGCAATACCGCCTTTTCGGCTACGAGCCGGGCGCCTTCGAACCGTCCTATGAGCATTACCTCGCCTGTGTGCATCCCAGCCGGCGGGAATCGTTAGAGGGCGTCGACCTCGGGTTGGCGCACGACTCAGGCGCCGGCAGCGACAGTCGCGTGGTTTGGCCGGATGGTCAGGTGCGCATCCTGCACAATCGAGAGAATACGCTGACCGATAATGTCGGACGGGTAATTCGCTTGTACGGAACATCGCAGGATGTGACCGAGCTGCGCCAACAGGAGAGGGACCTACTCCTGGCCAAGAGCGCAGCTGAAGCCGCCACCGTGACCAAGAGCGAGTTTCTCGCCAACATGAGTCACGAGATCCGGACGCCGATGAATGGCGTCATGGGCATGACTGGTCTGTTACTCGACACCGAGCTGGATGAGGAGCAGCGCTCGTTTGCCCTGACCATCCAGAGCAGTGCGGAGTCCTTGCTCCAGGTGATCGATGACATTCTCGACTTTTCCAAAATCGAAGCGGGCAAGCTATCGTTCGAGGAGATTGATTTCGACCTGCACGAGACGGTTCACGGCAGCCTGCAACTGCTTGCACATAAAGCGGAGGGTAAAGACCTGGAGTTAGCCTGCCTCCTCGAACCCGATGTTCCCATCCATCTCCGAGGCGACCCAGGAAGGCTGCGTCAGATCCTGCTCAATTTCGTCGGGAATGCGATCAAGTTTACCGAGCATGGCGAAGTGGTGGTGAAAGTCTCACTCGAAGGACAAAGTGAGGGGGAATCTTTTCTGCGCTTTGAAGTTCAGGACACTGGGATTGGAATTAGCCCGGAGGCGCGGCAACGTCTTTTTCAGCCCTTTACCCAGGCCGACGGCTCGACCACACGCAAATACGGCGGCACCGGGCTGGGACTGGTCATTTCCAAGCAGCTCATCGAGCACATGCACGGCGCCGTCGGGGTGGAGAGCGTTGCCGGCCAAGGCTCACTCTTCTGGTTTACGGTGCGCCTAACGAAACCAGTCGGCGAGATCAACGATCAGCTCGAGATCGCCGAGGAACTGGCCAACCTGCACGTCCTGATTGTGGACGATAACGAAACCAACTGCGAGATTCTTCGACTACAAACACGGGCTTGGCGGATGCGCAGCGGGGCGGTCCAGGAAGCCGACTATGCGATTGCGGAATTGCGCCGCGCCGCAGGTGCGGGTGATCCCTACCATGTGGTTCTGCTCGATATGCAGATGCCCGGTATGGATGGAGTCGCTCTGGCCCGCGCAATCAAGGCGGAATGTGACCTCGCTGGGGTGCGCCTGGTCCTGCTCTCTTCGATCGGGGCCCGCTTGGACCCGCAGAAACTCCGAGCTGCTGGCATTGATGACTGTCTGTCCAAACCCATCAAGCAATCACTGCTTTTTGATTCGATCGCCAGGGTCGTCGGCAACAAGCCGGTCACCACGACGAAAAAAACGAAGAAAGTTTCCCCGGCCGTGGTCGCCTTGCCAACGGCCCACCGGGAGCTGCGCATCCTGCTGGCGGAGGACAACGAAGTGAACCAGCGGGTCGCTTTGGGCCTGCTGAGAAAACTTGGTTACCAAGCGGTAGCGGTCGCCGATGGAACGGAAGTATTGGAAGCCTTTGAACAAAATACTTATGACATTGTCCTGATGGATTGTCAGATGCCCCTCCTCGATGGGTATGAGACCACCCACCGTATTCGGGAACTTGAGCAAAAACGAGACGGGCGCTTCGATTGGAAAGAGCCAGTTCATATCATCGCCATGACGGCCAATGCGATGGCGGGCGATCGTGAGAAGTGCCTCACAGCGGGGATGAACGATTACCTGAGTAAGCCCGTCCGTAGTCACGAATTGAAAGCGGCTCTGGATCGTTACGACAAAGTCCAACCGGATGACGTCTGCCGTTCGACGGTGGAGCCAACCGCACCTGCACCGGTAGCCGACATTGGGGCCGAGGTCTTGGTGGACTTCGATCACCTGCGCGATATTACGGATGACGATCCCGAGCGCATGGAACAACTGGTGCAGCTCTATCTGTCGCAAACCATTCTCATGCTCGACGGATTAAAGGAGGCCATCCTAACGAATGCAGCCGCGTCGGTCGCGAGCCTCGCACATAAAATAGTCGGTTCCAGCGTCTCTTGCGGAGTCGAAGTCCTGATTCAGCCGTTACGCGCCTTGGAAAGAGCTGGCCAGGCGGGTGATTTATCCGAGGCAATGGTCCTCTTCGAGGAGCTTAAAGAAAAATTTCCGCGCTTACAAAAGGAACTCTTACAGTTCACGAACGCCCTTCAACGCACCAAGGTCTAACCCAATGAAAAGAGTCTATACACCGACCAGAAAGAAGACGATTTTGATCGTCGACAACGATCGTATCCTCGTGCAAATCTACCGGGAGAAGTTTCTCCGCCAAGGCTTCCAAGTGGAAGTCGCCGCCGACGGCGAACAGGCGCAGAGCATCCTGCAGCAAGGAAAGATCGATCTCGTTATCCTGGACTTATGTTTGCCGGGAAAAAGCGGGGTCGACGTGCTCGCCAGCATCCGGTCGGAGTTTTCGCCAGAGAAGCTGCCAGTGCTCGTCCTTGCCAACTCCTACCTTGGCCAGCGCACGCGGGAAGCAGAGGCACGCGGAGCAACCAGGTGCGTCGCAAAGACGGAAGCCAGGCCGGGCGCCATCGTAAGTCTGGTTGTGGAATTGCTGGGCGAACGCGGCGGCGCCGCAGTAGAGAACAAGGTCATAGCGGACGCACCAGTGACCAATGATCTGGTCGCGCTTTTCCAGGACGAGGCGCGGCAAGCGCTGGCCCGGCTGCGGACCGGCTATCTGGCACTGGCCCGGACGGAAGCAGAGGATCTGCGCCTGGCCGAACTGGGCGAGATGCACCAGCGCAGTCACGCCCTAACGGGTGCGGCCACGGCGCTCGAGCTGGAAAAAATTGCGCAACTGGCCAGCGGCGTGGAAGCCTTGCTGATCGAACTGCGCGCGAAACCGCAGAAGATTACTTCGTCGGTCGTAAGCACCCTGGGACAGGCCATCGATACCATGGCTTACCTCACGGATGGAGCGAGCGCGGCTGGACTCCAGAACCTGCTTGCACCCCGGATCCTGGTCGTGGACGATGAAGTGATTTCTCGGGAGGCGATTTGCTTGGCCCTCGGAAAGGCAAAGCTCGTCGCCGTGAGCCTCGGTGACTCGCTTTCCGCTGAGCAGTTACTGAAAGAAGAACATTTCGACCTGATCTTTCTCGACGTGGAAATGCCGGGACGGAGCGGTCTCGAGCTCTGCCTGGGTCTCCGGGAAATGCCTCAGAATCGAACGACGCCGGTCGTGTTTGTTACGGCTCACTCGGATTTTGGAACTCAGGCGCAATCGGTCCTAAGTGGAGGTAACGATTTTATTGTTAAGCCGTTCCTCTCGGTGGAACTGGCGGTCAAAACACTCACGTGGCTGTTTCGAAAGAATATCCAACCACAAGGGGCGGATCTTCCGGCAGAAACGTCATCTCCTGCCGCCAGCGCGGGCCCCGCGCTGCGACTGGCCAAACCTTCTGAGCTAAGTATTCACTAGCGCTTGCGGAAGAGCTTTGGCAACGGCCCGCCTTTCTTGTGTCGATGGCCGACGATTTCACCCTGAACGGTGCGAGGATCGACTCGGGTGAGGTTCCTGGTCTGCTCAGGTGTAAGAAGCGGCCGGTGCGGAATGTCGCAAAGGTGGTTTGGCACGACCCAGACATCTTCGTCCGACGTCATCCAATGATAGTCATCGAACTGGCTGAGGTTCACCGGCCGCGAATAGCGGCGCAGGGTTCGCTGGCCGCGGAGGTTGAAGTAGATGTGGAAGTAACTCAGGGCGAGCTCGCGCAAAGTCCGGTAGACTGGCTCACGGTAACGGCAGCCGTTGAAATTTGATTTCGCGATTGCGCCCCAACAACCGCGCACTTTGAAAACGGCGATGACATGGTCGGTATCCTGTTCCGCTTCCAGGTCGAGAACGAGCGGCGGGTAACCCAGCGCGCGCAGGGCGGCCGCGGCAAAGGTAGCGCCCTCCAGGCAATGAGCGGTGCGTTCGCGGAGGACCATGCGGGGCGACCAGGCGGTCGGAGCAAGGTGATAGGGAATCTCGTCGAGGAAGCGTTGAATGCCGATCGGCGACTTGAACGCGCGCAGCTGTCGAATCTCAGATGGAGACATTGCGGGAAGCTCTAAACTGAAAACCGGCACACGGAAATACAATGTCGCCAGGCGAGAGCGAACCGCGGCCGGAGATCAGGCGACCTTTTCCGACACTTCGTCCAGGCCGCGCTCGATCTTTTCCACGCTCGGGCGCAATTGGGTAAGGATCTCGTGTTCCTCCTCCGAGACGCGCTCGATGCGGCGGGCTTGCTTGCGCAAGCGGGTGAGCATCGCGTCCTGCCGCTTCGAGATCCGGTGCATCCACCAGAAACAGAAGGGCCAGCAGGCGAGCCCGGCAACATTCACGAGATCGAAAAAAAGACGGCTACTCATGGGTGAGATGATGGAGGCGGTGTTTCTCGCTCACCTGATCAATTCGAGGCTGCCGCGGACTTTAGCGGTAAAGCTAGGGCAGATTTCGCGTCTTAATCGAAGCGGTTGTCCTTGAAATGACGCTTCCCCTTGAGCGCCTTGGCATACTCGTCGCGACTGAGGATGTTTTCGTCGAGCTGCATCTCGGTGCGACAAAAGCCTTGGAAGAAGGCAGCCACCTTCTCGGCCGAGTTCATCACTTCCTCGGTTAGATAGTTGGCGTCGATATTGATGCAGACCGCGCCGACCACGCCATACTCCGGGCGAACGATGGAAATGGTGGTGCATTTGAATCTTCGCGCCCCGAGGTTGAGTTCGTAGTTCAATTTCTCCTCATGCGAGAACTGCCGTTTCTTCAGGTCGATGACGAGATTGGTGGTGCCGTCGTGGAGATGGCGGCCGGTCACGTTGTTCTCCAGCGCGACAAGTGAACGCGAAGGATTGGAGAGATCGTGCAGGAGAATTTCGATGCCGATGTTTGGGAACGACTTGCCGATGAGGTGAACGATGCGGGCAAAGTTCTCCAGGTATTCCCGGGTATCGTCGGCGATTTTTTTGCCATCGTAGCGGGCAAAAAGACGCGCGTAGACTTTTTGTTCGGAGGGCTCGAGCTGGGCGCGGACGCTGTTCTGTTCGCCGATAAAAATGAGCTGGCGCGCCGCCATCGGGTCAAAGTTGCGCAGGAAATAATGCATCCCGAGCCGGAAATTGTTCAGGCTGAACTCCGGGAAATTATCGCGGTTGATCGCGTAGGGATAAAAATCGTAATCCTCCAGCTTCTTGCCGAAGCGTTGCCGCTCCTTGTATTTACCCCAGAGAAATCCGATCGCGAGAAAGATGGCCGAAGCGATGATGGAGGCGACGACGTTGACCGTAACGTCGCTTCCGAAACCGGCGACAAGGAGATCCATGGCGGCGAAGATAGAGGATGATGGCGGAAGGATGAAGGAGGAATATGCCGAAATCCGGCCTCCCGATTCAACCGTCGAAGGCCGGCTGAAACGCGAACGGGCCACTACTTGATCTCGGGCTTGCCCTTGATGTGCAGCTGCGGTTTGCCGGTGTTCGCGTTCACGCTCAACATCTCCCGCTGGTGCGGCTCCTCAGTGCTGCCGATGGGCATGACGCCCATCACCGCACCGAAGAGGCAACCCAGGACCACGCCGATGGCAAAGCCGATGACCGCCGTTTTTCGCATCGCGACAGTAAAAAGCGGGATCGACGCTGGGGCAACCCTCGGGAGGGACGAAAGCTCAGAATGGACCGTCTTGGCCGGGATCTCGTTCTCAATAATAGGGCTATTAGCTCAGATCGGGGCCGAAAGGCGGCACACGTCCTGCTCATTATGAAGGGTAGACAGCAACCCAATCGAGACCAAAAGCCATGACAACTACCTTCGCCGACTCCTCGCTTACGACTCATTCTGTGACAGGACTGAAGACGGTTCTCGTTGAATTCGTGCTGATCGCCGGGGCGGCGATCTTCTGGGTGGCGGCCTTGCCATTCGTGGCTGTTTCGCTCGCGGGAGTGAAGCTCTGGGATATCATGAAACGGGTTTCCTCGGGCCCGCCCAACCCGCTCATTCTTCGGCGCGGACTGGCGCAAAGCACTCTGACCGCGCGCCGCTCCACTCACGCGGCGCGGGCCTAAGCGCTCCGCGCACTCTCGTCGGCTCTCCCACGCAAGGCGGCTTCGTGCCGCCGTTCTTAGACGCTGGTCTTTCCCTTTTTCCGCACGGAAAAGCAAAACGGCGTGCTCGCAGTCTCATCGACTGCAAACACGCCGCTTGAAGGGGCGTTGGCCTTGCGGCCACGCTTCAGACGTTACTTCGACTTCACCAGCGTCGCGGTCGTCGTCCGGGTGATTGCTGGCGAGCCGCCCACGCCGGTCACGGTAAAGACGTATGTGCCCTTACGCGTCGAGGAAGCGACGGTCAGGGTAAGAGTCGTTGTCGTGGTCGCCGGGTTCGGGCTGAAGCTGCCGGTGGTGCCGCTAGGCAGGCCAGTGACCGAAAAGGTGACCGGCGAGTTGAAACCATTGGTCGGATTAATCGTAACGGTGTAAACGGCCGAGCCACCGGTCCGAGGCACCGTGATCGAGCTGGGACTGATCGAGAGCGAGTAATCAGGCGCTGGAGTTGGGGTGGGCGTTGGTGTCGCAGTGGGAGTTGGCGTCGGAGTCGTTGTGGGCGTTGGAGTGGGCGTAGGGGTCGGCGTCGGATTGCCCGTCGCCAGCTTGAAACTCCCGATCCGGGTGCGCCAGTTAAACGTTGTCGTGCTGGCGTAATACTCGCCCGTATACCAGAACGTGGTGTCGTCGACCGGATCGACCGTCAGGTCACTGTAATCGCCCCAGCGATTCCCGGTGCCAGTCTGGCTGCCAGTGCCATCGAAAAGATGAGCTTCCCCTTGCGCCAGGGTGTTGATCGGGTCGGTTACAAGCCGGCCCGCATAACGCAGCTGCGGGTTGATCGTGCCGCTGGAAGCGCTAAAGCCGACCGCGAGGTTGCCTTGCCCGTCCATGGCAGCGCTTCCCATCCAACGCCAGGTAGTGTCGGGCTGGTAAGTGCTTTCTTGGAAAACGGTGACCGGTCCGGCGGTGACACCGCGCAGCTCAAACCAGCGAACGCCGGCCACGCCGCCCGAGCTGACGGTGTAATTGCCGACGAGCGATTCATGGTCGCCGAAGTTACGGTAGGCGAGACGGAACATGAGACGATCACCAATGCCGTCGAGCTTGTTCGACGTGGTCACACCGAGCTGCGGCACGCAGGAGCGCGTGTTCGGGCAGAGCGAGGTGAATCCCGCAGCGGCCGGAGTGGCGAAGGTCGTGAAGGTGGAGGCGCCCGGGTTGGCGAAATCTACATGGAAGTGATAAGCCGTGTATTTGTTACTGCTCGGGAAGCCGAGGAAAGTATTGGGCGCTCCCGCGGGCGGCAGGGTGGAGCCATCGAGATCAGCCGGCAGAAACGGCGGGACTGCTGCCCCCAGCGGCCCGACCGGGCTGATGAAACTGGCCGGAGCACCTGCCAGCATCGCGGTGCGATCAAAGGCGAAGGGTTGGGGGCCGAGATAAGCCGTGCCCGCAGCATTGAACACGTTCATGCTCATGTAATAAGCGTCGGGCCACATCCCGAGGTGAGGATAGTCGTAAAAGTTCGAGCCGAGATGGAACCCATAACGATTATAGGTGCCAGTGGCGTCACTGGTGGTGGAAACCGCGACGCACTCGTCGGTTATCGGCGAGCCGCCGGTGGCGGAAGCAAACTGCGAGATGACCCAGCGATTCGCCAGTTGATCATAGAGAACCACCGGGTCGCCCGCGCCGCCCGTCTGACAGGCGCCGCCAAAGCCACTCCAGAGCGAGGAGATGCTATTCGGCCCGAGAATGGAGTTCCCAGTGGCCTTGTCGAAGACTTGATAGCCTTCGTTCACCATCTGGACGTATTGGGTGGCACCGACTTCGCCGTTGGTATCGGGCGGCGCACAGCTGCAACCGACTCCCGGGAAGGGGATGCCGTCGAAGTTCAGGATGGGTGCCGGGATGCTCGGCGCAAGGAAACGGAGGACTGAACCTTTATCGACCACTTGGTCCGGGCTATCGACGTGGGAGTTTGGAATCTTCGGGTTTTCCGCCGCCTCGCGTTCCTGGCGTGCCCCGGGCTTGTCGGTTGCAGCCATCTCGCGCAAGGGGCGCGAGCGGTCGTTATGGTAGGAAGGAGTGACCTGCATGCGTTGCGGACTCAGCGCGAACGCTGAGGAGAGAGTAAGCGCGCTACATCCGCAGAAGGCCAGAAAGCGTGCACTGAGAATTGACGATGGCTTGGATTTCATAGTGTCGGGATAACTGCGGCTAAAAGACCTTTTAGCCTGGCGGCGAAAATAGCATTCGTGCCTTGGCTGGTCACTAAATATTCCCATACCATTCGGGGCTAGGATCTCGCTCTTTACGTAAATGTAAGAAAGGCGGCTAAACCGCTCTGACGGTAGCGCTCTCCGCAAGGATTTCCGGCACGCGAATGCAGGCCGTTCTGTTTGTAAAATGTCAGTCCGCGCGTTTCTCGATGCGCCGCATCACTTCATTGCGGCGCATGAAGATGGGCGTCCAAGGCGGATCGTAGTAGGCAAACATCGGCTCCCCGCGCGGCGTGATCTTTTGCGCGCGCAACCATTCATCCAGCGCGGCGATGGCCGACTGTTCCGTCTTCTCCGTCCGGCCTCCGCGGAAGCGGAGGACGGCGAAGCGGGCGGCTTCGACTTTGCCTAACGAGACATCTTCGCCCGACGGTTGCGGCACGCCTTTCTCTACCG
>JALYOR010000190.1 GCA_030856765.1 Verrucomicrobiota bacterium
GAGTCGTAGATACCTGCTTGGTGGAAATCCGTTCGAATGCGTTCCGTTCTTGCCTGGAGGAAAACAGCGTAGGAGGCCTCTTTTTTGACGAGCTTGAAGAAACTTCGCGGTATTACGTGAGCCTTAATGAATTTTTTAGGCTGTCGATCGCAGTAGCGACAAACTGGAATTAGCATTCGGGCAACCGGAAAAGGGGGGAGCCATGTATTGACACTCGGTTTCGTCGTCGCCGGTTCTCCAGCAGAACTCAGACTTTGGCGTAAACCTCTGCGCCTTTCTCGGCGAACTCCTCAGACTTCTCTGCCATACCTTTTTCGATAGCTTCCGTTTCGGCAATACCCTGTTCGGCCGCATACTTTCGTACGTCCTCAGTTATCTTCATCGAGCAGAAGTGCGGGCCGCACATTGAGCAGAAGTGCGCGGTCTTCGCGCCTTGATGTCGTTGCTGCCCAGCAACTCCACCCGCTCCATTCGCGGGCTTGGAAAGCCCGGCCTCGGCTTTGCCTGCGTTACGGCCCGTCTATGTCGGCTCACCCCATCGCCTCCATTCCTGCGGCAGTAAAAATTCGATGGATCATCGGTAAACATCGCGACGATGACGGATTCGCTGCACCCGCACAACTCGAATCACATCTGCAATCTCGTAGATGATGCGGTAGTCGCCGACACGCACGCGCCAATCGTGCTTCGTTCCCGCAAGTTTGCGGCTACCTGACGGCCGCGGGTTTGCTGCGAGGGATCGGAGGACAGTGGCAATGCGTGATCGAATCTCGGGGGAGAAGCGCTTCAAGTCTTTCTCGGCCGAGCGCTCGACGAGGACCTGATACATTTGTCAGCTCTTCGCCAGATCGGCCAGAACATCTTCCAGTGGCCGATAATGAAGCTTCTTGCGACGGGCTTTCTTCAACCAGGCGACGTCTTCCGCGTCTTCCAGCCGCTCGAGGATCTCCTGATACTGCTTGATCGGCAGAATCACCGAGACGGGCTTGCCATTCTTTGTGACGATCTCGGGTTCAGGCGAAGTTCTCATCGCTTCGTCCCGTTCAGAGGAATCAGTCGCACGCGGCCGTTCTCTGCCGTGATCAGCGGCAAGCCAAGCCGCGCGTTTTCAATCCGCAGGCGGCGCGCGACGCGTTTGAAGGCGCGCCTCGCCCCGGCGAGGAATTCGTCGTCGGCCATCTGGGTGCGGGTGTTGCTTTTGTCTTTCACAGCGGCGGGGCTCAGGCAGTCTGCAAATCCGCCGTTACGTAGCGAGTCCGGTTGAGAGAAGCGTCGGAAAGCTGAACGGGGATGTTCCGGAGCAGTTCACGAATGCTGAAGTCCCTTTGACCAACGAACTCGATGCCGATTACGTGGCCCTTTCGATCCAAGTCCACCATCGCGAGAGTGTCCTTCCCACCGAATGGCGTAGTTCGCGCCACTTTTGCGCGACTGAATCGCACGTAGGCTGCGGTCGCTTCGGTATCAACCTCGACCACGGGGGGGCGGTTGGTTTGAATAATGAAGGCTTTAATACCCTTCTTCCCAATACGCGGTGATGATCCAGCATTCATTGTTTTTGACTTCTGCGACTGTGACCAAAATTCTATTGCCGAACGCTCTGAAGAACAACCATATCATTCCGCCGTGGTTGCCGCGGCGGGGCGGTGTTTTGAGGATTCGTGTCGGCTGCTCAATGGTGAGCATTGCCTGCTCCACCGTGAATCGGCGCTCCCGTACGCGTTTCTCGACGTGCGAGGTGTCGTGGAACTCGTAAGGCGGAGGCACGGCAAATTAGATCAAAGTTCGCGATGGCGAGGGCGCTCTCGCCGGCACGCGAGGGCGCGTGCGCTACCCATTCGCGTAAATCTCCGCGCCGCGTTCGGCGAATTCGCGCGCTTTTTCCTGCATTCCTGATTCCAGAGCCTTTGATTCTGCGATGCCCTGCTCGGCGCGTATTTGCGGACGTCTTCTGTTATTTTGATGAGCTTCGTCCGCCCGCGAAGCTCACCTGAAGGCAGCGCGTTCGCCCTGTCTATCCGGGCGCTCCCGCTCAATCCCGTATTCATGGAACAAAAATATGGGCCGCACATGCTACAGAAGTGTGCGGTCTTCGCGCCTTGATGTCGTTGCTGCCCAGCAACTCCACCCCGCTCCCTTCGCGGGCTTGGAAAGCCCAGCCTCGGCTTTGCCTGCGTTGCGGCCCGTCTATGTCGGCTCATCCCGGTCGCCTCCATTGATTTAGTCGCTCCCGCTCCCTCACCCGTTCGGGCTTCCCGTCTACGTCGCCCGATCCCCATCGGCCCGTTCCTGCGGCAGTAAAAATTTGATGGATCATCGGTAAACATCGCGACGATGACGGATTGGCTGCACGCGCACAACTCGAATCCGCGTAACCGCGTAAAAGGCTTCGCCTCACGCGGTCTCGTTGGTTTAGCCTGACGCGGTGTTCTCTCGTAAAAAGCTTCGCGTCACGCGGTCTGATCATTCTACGCTCGCAGCGTGTTCTACGTTTACCTATTGCATTCCGCGAAGGACAATGGGTTCTAAATCGGTTTTTCGACGGACTTGAAGAGGCGGTTGCCGGAGCATAGACGAGGCGCCTCGTTCGCCACGAAATCGCGAGGTCCCTGGAAGCTTGTTTATTATGAGGCTTACACGGAACGCGAAGACGCCGAAGGCCGCGAGAAATTTCTGAAGAGTCGCGCCGGACGGCGTTTCCTGCGCGGTCAATTACGCCAATATCTCCGCGTAAAAGGCTTCGCCTCACGCGGCTATGATCAGGATGACCCGACGACCCTCGAATGAGCCGCGTGAGGCAAGGCCTTTTACGCGGTTCGCGGCCTGGGCGGAGCGGATGGAAGCGCCGCGGTTGCTCGAGCGTTGCGAACTCCGAATGGGTTCGCGAGCGAGAAGGCGGCGGGGCGATGATGGTCTGGCACAAACGCGGCTAGCGTCGACGCAGGAGCATGACGAAGAAGAGCACTCCGCCCGAGCAAGGCGAGCCCGAGCATGATCGGCCCAGCGGTGCTCGTGGCCGGGGCGGAGAGCTGGGCGCCGGCGGGCGCGGCGGAGGCGGCGGCCGGCATGAAACCGGTGGCCATGAGCCAAAGACCGAGAAGAATGAAAACCGTGGCCACAAGCGCGAGGAATAGCCGCATGACGCGAGAATACCCGGGCGCAGACGCGGCGACGAATGCTTTGTCGTCTGCCGGCCGCCGGCAAGGGCGGAGATTCGCCCGGCTCTGCCGCCTTGGTGTCGGGCTGGGCGGATCGGATGAAAGCACCCGCGGCTGCTGGAGCGTTGCGACCGCGTAAAGCTGCGCCACGCGGTCTTGCGGGAGTGATGACGATGCGCTACCAGCGGTGAGGTCGAGATCGGGACCTCTTCCCCAGACTCCTCTTCGCCGGAGGCGGGCGAGGCGTTTTGCGGAATTCTTGACCGCGGATTACACAGACGTCGCGGATGGGGAAATGAGGTAGACCGCGGGCCGGGGAACCGGCTGGGACTCAAAGTTCTTTCGGCTGGCAGCCGAAACCTACAGGCTGGCAGCCTGTGCTCCCCAGCCATTACGTTTTTTCGCACAGGGCGAATAAGGGACGCGCCGGAGGTTAAAAATTACTTCTTAGGCGGCAGCTCGCGGATAAATGACCAGGAGACTTCGGCGGTTTGCCCGTTGTCGTAGTGGACGAAAAAGCCGCTCTGGACCCAATCCTCCACTTCCAGGCGATCGAACTTTGCGCCGGTCGAGATCTTGTTCGCGCGCCGGATGGTCGCATGCGGTTCCAGAATGCAGAGGCCGTCTTCGAACTCGACATCGAACGCGTCTTCCCAGCTCAGGTAGCGCACGTTTTTGATCTTCGAAGATTTTGCCGTCCCAAACGGGACCTTGGCGTTCCGGGCAGATTTCATAACCGGCCCTCCTTCTGCAGATCGCGAATGATGGCGACGATCCGGCGATCGATTCGTGCCGCATCCATTGGTTCCATGGTGTCGAGTTTCACGCGTGAGATGAGCTTACCATTCTTGCCGTAAACGTGCACGTGCGACGGCGCATGATCGCCTTTCCACCAAATGAAAACGTAGCCGCCGCGGCGAATGCGACCCATCGATCACGCCTTCGAATAGATTTCGGAACCCGCCTCGCTGAATTCGCGGGATTTTTCCTCCATGCCAGCTTGCAACGCTTCGCTCTCCGAGAGCTCTTGTTCGGCCGCGTATTTACGGACGTCCTCGGTGATTTTCATGGAACAGAAATGAGGACCGCACATGGAACAGAAGTGTGCGGTCTTCGCTCCCTCTTGCGGCAACGTCTCGTCGTGAAACTCGCGCGCCGTTTCCGGATCCAGCGAG